>CAQPRV010000101.1 GCA_948857205.1 uncultured Clostridia bacterium | reverse complement strand
CTTTTTCACCGGGCATAACCGTAATGAGCGTGCCGATCTCCACATCGTCCGGGGCCACCTGCACTACACGTCCGTCCACCTCTATATTGGCGTAATCCGGACGGATATCCATCAGCTTCGCAATGTTCCCCCTGCTCTTTCCCACCGCGTAGCTCTGGAAAAGCTCACCGATCTGATAAAAGAGCATGACAGCCACGCCTTCCGTATATTCTCCAAGCAGAATAGCTCCCACGGTAGCTACCGCCATCAGGAAATTCTCATCGAAAACCTCGCCGTGGATCACGCCCAGAAACGCCTTTCGCAGAATGTCATAGCCAATCACCAGATAGGGAACCATAAAGAGCGCAAACTTAAGCCACGGATACTCTATCGGTATGAATAACAATACAACAGAACGAAGAGAAGTTGCAAACAAAAAAGCCGTTAGCGAGGAACGAGCGATACGGAAGGAAGGAGAAAAAATGGAAAAAGTATTAGAAGTAAAAAACATAGAGAAATACTATGGAAACAAAAGCAATTTAACAAAAGCAATAGACAACATCAGTTTTGAGGTTGAAAAAGGAGAATTTGTTGGAATAATGGGAGCAAGTGGATCTGGAAAAAGCACACTACTAAACACAATATCAACAATAGACAGAGTAACATCAGGGCACATAATAATAAAAGGAGAAGACATAACAAGACTAAGAGGAAACAAGTTAAACAAATTCAGAAGAGAAGAACTAGGTTTCATATTTCAAGACTTCAACTTACTAGACACACTAACAGCATATGAAAACATAGCAATAGCATTAACCATACAAAAGAGAAATGCAAAAGAAATAGACAAAAGAGTAAAAGAAATTTCAGAAAAATTAGGAATAAAAGAAATTCTAGAGAAGTACCCATATCAAGTATCTGGAGGGCAAAAGCAAAGAATAGCATCAGCAAGAGCAATAATAACGAATCCAAAGCTAGTACTAGCAGATGAGCCAACAGGAGCACTTGACTCAAAATCAGCCAGGCAACTACTAGAAAACTTTGAATTTCTAAACCAAAAAATGAATGCAACCATATTAATGGTTACACACGATGCCTTTACAGCATCTTATGCAAACAGAATATTATTTATCAAAGATGGAAAAATCTTTAATGAAATAATAAAAGGAAAGGACACAAGAAAGCAATTTTTCGAAAAGATAATAGAGGTGCAAACACTTCTTGGAGGTGATTTAAACGATGTTATTTAAATTATCCTTAAAAAATATGACAAAAAGCATAAAAGACTATGCAATATATTTTTTAACACTAGTTTTAGGAGTTGCAATATTTTATATGTTTAACTCTTTAGATAGCCAACAAGCAATGCTAGAAGTATCAAGTTCGCAAAGAGAAATAATAAAATTAATGATAACAATGTTAGGATATGTATCAGTATTTGTAGCCATTGTGTTAGGTTTATTAATAGTATATGCAAATAATTTCCTAATTAACAGAAGAAAAAAAGAATTTGGTATTTATATGACACTAGGAATGGGAAAAAGGCAAATATCAAAAATAATCCTAATGGAAACAATATTTGTAGGAATAATATCGTTACTAATTGGAATCATAGTTGGAATCTTTGTTTCACAATTCATGTCTATACTAGTTGCAAAAATGTTTGAAGCAGATATGAGTGAATTTCAATTTATATTTTCAAAAGATGCATGTATAAAAACATGTATATATTTTGCAGTAATGTATATTGCAGTAATGTTTTTCAATACGATAACAGTTTCAAGATATAAATTAATAGACTTACTAAATGCAAGCAAGAAAAACGAAAAAGTAAAAATAAAAAATCCATTTATATGTATAATAGTATGTATAATAGCAGTAGGCATATTAGGAAATGCCTATTGGAAAGTAACAGGAGATGTGAAATCTTTAGATACAGCAGATAAAATATTACCACCTATTATAATGGGAATAGTTGGTACAGTATTAGTTTTCTGGTCTTTATCAGATTTTATACTACAAGTAATACAAGCAAGAAAAAAAATATATTTAAAAGCAACAAATATGTTTGTATTAAGGCAAATAAACAGTAAAATTAACACAATGGTAGTAAGTATGAGTGTTATTTGTTTAATGCTATTTATGACAATTTCTATACTTTCATCAAGCCTAGCACTTAGAAATACGATGCAAAGAGAATTAATAGAAATGACGCCAGTAGATTTAAACTTATATAAAACAGCAAATTTACCAGAAAGCTACAAAAAATATGGAAAAGAAATAAAAACTACAAAAGAGCAAAGAGAAGATTCTAAAATATCAATAGAACAAACTTTAAAAAACAATGGTCTTGATATGAGTATTCTAAAAGATGTCATAGAAATTCCAATATATGCAAGTAAAAATTTAACTTGGAAAGACTTTTTAGGTGACAAATATGAAGAAATAAAACAAATATTTCCAAGGCTTATGTATGAGACAACAGAAGAAATTATAAAAATATCAGATTATAACAAAATAGCAAAACTGTATGGAATAGAACAATATCAATTAGAAGATAATGAATATATTGTGCTTTGTGATTTTACTTCAATGGAAGAATTAAGAAATAAAGTATTAGAAGATGGAGAAAATCTTTTAACAATAGCAGGAAAAAGCTATAAAACAAAATATAATAAATGTAAGAGTGGATTTGTAATAATGTCAACAAGTCATACAAATACAGGTATTATTTTAGTTCCAGATAACTGTCCATTAACAGAAGATATGAAAGAAATGCAATTGTTAGTTTCTAACTATAATGGAACAACAGAAGAACAAAAACAAGAAATAGAAAAAATATTTACTAGTGGAGATTCAGGTTTAGTTCAAAACTTAGCCAAGGAAGGTTTAGATATTGATGGATTAACCAAAATAAGTATTATGGAATCAAGTGTAGGATTAGCGACAATTGTAACCTTCATAGCAATATATTTAGGAATAATCTTTTTAATTGCAAGTTCAGCAATTCTTGCATTAAAGCAATTAACAGATAGTTCAGATAATAAACAGAGATATACTATTTTAAGAAAAATCGGTTGTGACGAAAAAATGATAAATAAAGCACTATTTAGACAAATTGGATTATTTTTTGGATTACCACTAATACTTGCAATTATACATTCTGTATTTGGAATAAAATTTGCAATAAATGTATTATCTGGGCTGGCATCTGAAGAAGATTTACTTCCATCAATTATAGTTACTGTTATTCTAATAGGTGCAGTATATGATTTATACTTCTTAGCGACCTATATTGGAAGTAAAAATATAATTAAAGAAGAGTAAAAACAATTATTTTCCATAATTAAAGAAATGATGGTAAAAATAAAATTTAATAATAATCTTAAAAGAAAGATTTTTAGAATATATATATGGTTAATAGGAATTATTTATGAGATAACAGTAGCTACAACGAATATGATGAAATCTAAATAAATAGATGAAAAAGAAAGAACAAAATATGAATGTTTGGAGGTAAAACTTAATTGGAAGTGTTTGGAAAAGCACTTTCTTTTTTTATTATTTTATGATAAAATTCTACTAAAATAAAAAAGAAGGAAGATTAAATATTGAAATTTTAAAAATTGCTACTTGTAATATAAGTTGTGGAATACCAGCTAAATGGAGTATTACTAATGGAATAAAGAAACAAAAAGATTATAAAAAGTTTGGATTAATAGATGAAGTTATTAAGATAATAAATGATGAAGATATTGATATAATTGGAATACAAGAATCAGTAGCATTCAAAAATGGAGAGAAATCATTTGCCCAAATAATATCAGAAAATACAAGTTTGAGATATTATGCAGAATTTGAAGTGTCAGATTGTCATCTGTTAGAGGACAGAAATATTGAAGAAGTGATTCTATCAAAATATCCAATAAAAGATTCAAGAAACATTATGTTTGAAAATGTTAATTTATCAAATGTAGCTAAAGATGGTAAAACATATAAACTTTTTGATGATGGATTTATTATGGCTGATATTGAATTGAGTGATGATTTTGCGATAAAGTTTATAACAGGACATGCACCTGCTTTTCAAGTTTTTGGTGAGATTCCAGAGGATTACGATTATGTTTATAGAAGATTAGAAGAAAATATAGATAAATCTATGAAAGGAAATGATAAAATTTTTATAGTTGGAGATTACAATACAGAAAAATTATTAGAATTATTGCCTTTTATCAATAATAACTTTAAAAACTATATAGAAGGTGTAACATATTTTGAGGGAACAGCAATAGATTATATATTAGCTGAGAAAAGTATAAAGTGCTTATCAAATAAAAAGATAGAAAATAAGTCAGACCATTTATTATGTATAGCTAGTTTTGAAATATAAAAATATGAATAAGATTATATAATTAAGAAAAAGTTATAGTGTGAAGGGAGAAAAAATGAAAACTTTGAAATTTAGAAAAAAATTAAGTGAGTTAATACTAAAAAAAGAAAAAACAACAACTTGGAGAATATTTGATGATAAAGAAACGCTAAACCAAGAACAAGCAAATTTAGAAAGAGAGGACTTTTTTAATTAAGAGAATATAGGAATATTTTGGGAAATAATGAAAACAAGACCATATATGAGAACTAAACATAGTTATATGTTAACATTAATGGAATTAGGAAGATACACTGAAGCAATAAAACAAGGTGAAGAATTATTAGAACTATGTGAAAGTGATAATCAAGGTGTAAGATATTTAAAACAAGAAATTAAATTTACAAAAACAAAGATAGATAATATTGAAAATGAAGGAACATATTCATGGGGCTCAGAGGCAGAAGCATACTTAGTAGTTAAAGATTATAAATATTTACTAGAGATTGTTCCAACATTTATAGAATTTGTAGAAAGAGAGATTAAATAATGGAAGAAAAAATTAAAGAATTAACATTACTTTTATTATATTTAACTTCATGGACTGAAAAAGAACAATATGGAGAATATCAAAGAACATGGAAAGGATATGACTTTGATATATTAAATAGCCTAGAAGATGAAAGATTAATACGTGGAAGTACAAATAAAGCAAAGTCTACATATATAACAGATGAAGGAATAAAAAAAGCAAAAGAATTGATGAAGAAATATAATGTTAAGGAATAAATAAGTATATATAAATCCAATGTACAATTCTAATGAGATTTATAAAATCAAGCCAAGTTTAAAATTAATTTGCTATTGCACAACTTTGACTTAATTTAAAAAGCAAATTATTTATTTTTCAATTCAGATGATTTAAGTATAATTATATATAATTGGCAATTATATATAAAAAATATAAAAAGCTAGGATAAATTACTAGACAATTCTTTTAATGTATGTTAATATATAATTGAAATTTTATAAAAAGTTTAACTATGCAGATTTGGTGGAATTAGTTGACGCAATAGACTCAAAATCTAAATGGATTTTTTAATATGTAAATCCTAAATGTATTGAAAATAGTAATGTTTAGATATTTACTAGTGCCAAAATTAGTTCCAATATCTAACAAATATCTATCATAATTGTAAAATCATCTAAATATTATAAAATATGTCAATGTTAAGTTAGTTGTGCGAAAAAAAGTGAGCTACAGATAACTTATTAGTGAAATCAATAACTTTAAATTTTTATATGTCAATGTGGCGAAATTGGTATACGCACATCACTCAAAATGATGCGGGAAACCATGTGGGTTCGAGTCCCACCATTGACACCAACGACGTATCTGTTCGAACTTTTTATAGAACAGATAGATACAGAAATCAATCAGAAAATAAAATCTGGTTGATTTTTTGTTGTCTAAAAACAATATTAAAGTCATCCAAACGAAAGACCAACTATCAAAAGTCAAGTCTTTTTTGAAAAAAACTTCTAAAAAAAGAAAATAATATTTTAGAAATGTGAAAAAGACTTTAATGAGAACATTAAAGTTATGTAAAGTTATTGTAGTACATTGAAAATTAGAAATT
>CAQPRV010000100.1 GCA_948857205.1 uncultured Clostridia bacterium | reverse complement strand
ATTCCTTGATTATCTCATATTTATTTGCTTCCTTCATTCTTAAATTCACCTTTCTCATTTTGTCACCTCTGTGACTTATTGTTTTCACTTTGGGACATTTTTAAAAGTTACTACTTAAGACATTATCATAAATTAATCATAATTAATCACAATACAACCATAAAAAGCTTGACATTTACATAATATTGTATTATAATATAAATAAATATATATTATATATTTATCAGTTAATATATTAACTGATGACATTTTTTCCTTTTTTATAACTAAATAGAGGTATTATCCTTTATTTAGTTTTAACATAGATGTAACTGTAAACTAAGTAATGAGACTTGAAAAAGGAGGACACACAATATGAGGAAAAAATTAGTAATTTTAGTAACTATAGTATTAGCAGCTATAGCAGTATTAGCAGCTATAGCAGTAGTAGCGGTACAGGAGGAGGTAAAAGAAATTAAAACAGAAATAAAGCGGCTTCAATGGCAGGTGAATATTAACGAATCTGGTAGCATTAAGAAAGAGGAAGAGGAAGGAAGTACTCAGGAACACCTCCGATATCTTGAAAACACAGATGGGCATTATATAATCCAAGCTTTAACCTCGGAAGAATGGCTCTCATATTTCAAGGAACCGTTCTTTAAGTACTTTTCATCATTTAACCATAATTATGATTTGTTAACAACATGTCAGGAGCTAACCTATTATATGGTGGGGCCATATGAGTATGATACTGGTGTGTATAAGTTTGATTTATTCAAACTTACACCAGAAGATTATCAGCCGCCTGAGTTAAATGAGTTAAAAAATCCAAAAAAAGTAGAGGAATTACTACAAAATGAAGGTCACTTTAAAATTATTTTTAAATATCAGAATATAGAAACAGACATGATATGGCTAATTATAAATAATAACATTTATGCCATATATGATGAAAAATTATTTAAAGTGTCTGCCCGCTAAGAGATTAATAGCTACTATAAAAGATAGTGAATTTGGAAAACTTTCCGATTCACTATTTTTAGTCTACTTAAATATACAAATATGAAGGTCCAGTTATTTTTATAATACTTGAAAAATGTAACAAATTTTAAATTTCTGTTACAGACATTCACAATTTTTAAATTGCCATGATGAACAAAGACAACAATCTGGGTTTATGTTAATAATTCTGATATAATAGCAATATACAAAAAGGCGTATTTAACTAGTATTGGATTTAGGTCAAGTATTTAGACACATATATTGCTAATTTTGTTTCTTCAAATGTTACATAATTTCTTTGATTTACTTCATCTTTCTTTAATATGGAATTGAAGCTTTCCATACTTGCATTATCATATGGATATCCCCTTTTGCTAATTGTATATAAAAATGAGCTAAAAGAAATAAATCCTTTTAGCTCATTTTTTATTCTTCCTTTGTGGTATTAATTTTTAATAATTTGAATATTTCAACTATTAATATTGGTGCAAATATTAAACCAATAAGTTCTAATATATTTGTTGTTGGCAATAATGGAATACTAAATATTGTTCTTAAAGCTGGTATAGCTAATATTACAAGCATTAAAGCTGCAGAAACTAATACTGCTAATAAAAGTTTTGTATTATTAAATATTTTAGATTTAAATATTGATTCTTTGTTATTTCTTATATTAAATACATGTACTAGTTCTGATAATGCTAGAGTCACAAATGCCATTGTTTGGCCAACTTCTATCTTTGACTCATCTAGCGTTAATCCATTTATAGGTTCTGTTGTTGTTCCTAATCCAATCATAAATGCTATTAGTGTTAAAATTCCAATCATCATTCCTTGATATATTACTCTCCATGTCATTCCTTTTGTAAATACACCTTTTCCTGGTTTAGCTGGTTTTCGTTTCATTATATCATTATTTGCTGGGTCAAAAGCTAATGCAAGTGCTGGAAGTGAATCAGTTACCAAATTTATCCATAATATGTGAATTGGTAATAGTATTTCTAAGTGTGATATATCTGTAATACCAAACAACTTTGCAAATAATGGTGTACATAGAGTCGCTAAAAATAATACTACTATTTCTCCTACATTGCTTGATAATAAAAATTGTATTACTTTTAATATGTTATCATATATTCTTCTTCCTTCTTCTACTGCTGATACAATCGTTGCAAAATTATCATCTGTTAATATTACATCAGCTGCTTCTTTTGCTACATCTGTTCCAACTACTCCCATTGCACAACCTATGTTAGCTGTTTTTAGTGCTGGACTATCATTAACTCCATCACCTGTCATACTTACAATTTCCCCATTTTTCTGCCATGCTTTTACTATTCTTACTTTATGTTCTGGAGAAACTCTTGCATATACTGAATAATTTCTTACATTTTTTTCTAACTCTTCATCTGACATTTTTTCTAGGTCTAGACCTGTTATTGCTTCTTCTTCTTTTTCTAATATACCTAATTTTTTTGCAATTGCCATTGCTGTAATTTTATGATCTCCTGTAATCATTACAGTTTTTATTCCTGCAGTTTTACATTTTTCTACTGCCTTTTTTGCTTCTTCCCTTGGAGGATCTATCATTCCAACCATTCCAATGAAAATTAAATCACTTTCTATTTTTTCCATTTCTAGTTTTGTTGGTTTATGATCAATTTCTTTGTATGCACATGCTAATACCCTTAATGCTTCTTTTGCCATATTTTCATTATGTTCTCTTATAATATTTGCATATTCATCCAAATCTTGTTTAATTTCTCCATTTTCTAGATATGAATTACTTCTTTTTAATAATTCATCTACTCCACCCTTTGTATATACAATATATTTTCCATTTATTTCGTTTATAGTTGTCATTAATTTTCTATCAGAATCAAATGGTACCTCTTCAATACGTGGCATTCTATCATATATTGAAGGATCAAAATCTAATTTAAATGCCATATCAACTAAAGCCGTTTCTGTTGGATCTCCTGTTAGTTCTCCATTATTTCCTATTTTTGTATCATTACATAACATATTTGCATATACTAATTTCTTTATATCTTCATTTATATCTTGTTCTTTAAAATCTGATAAATCTTTTGTGCTATTATTTATAAATATTTTTTCTACTGTCATTTTATTTTGTGTTAATGTTCCTGTTTTATCTGAACATATAACTGTACTACTTCCTAGTGTTTCTACTGCTGGTAATCTTTTTACAATAGCATTTCTTTTAACCATCTTCTGTACACCTATGGCTAATACAATTGTTGATACTGCTACTAATCCTTCTGGAATAGCTGCAACAGCTAATGATACCGCTGTCATAAACATGTGAATTGGTTCTTTCCCTTGAATTAGTCCTATTATAAATATAAATACACATATAAGTAATGCTGCTATTCCTAGTGTCTTTCCTAATTTATTTAGCTTTTCTTGAAGTGGAGTAACTTGTTCTTCTGTAGCATCTAACATTCCAGCTATTTTTCCTACTTCTGTCATCATTCCAGTTTCAACTATTATACCTTTTCCTCTTCCATAAGTAACCAAACTAGATGAAAATAGCATATTTATTCTATCTCCTATGCCTATTTCTCCATCTTTTATTACTTCTGCGCATTTTTCTACTGGTACAGACTCACCTGTTAATGATGATTCTTGTGATTTTAAATTAATAGCTTCTATTATTCTTAAGTCTGCTGGAATATAATCTCCTGTATCTAAAACAACTATATCTCCTGGAACTAGCTCTTTTGCTGGTACTACTATAACTGCTCCATCTCTTACTACTTTTGTTGCATGATCTGTTAGTTTTTGTAATGCTTCTAATGATTTTTCTGCTTTTGCTTCTTGGGTAACACCAATTATTGCATTTACTATTACTACTATTAGTATTATTATTGTATCTGTTATTCCTTCTCCTTCTGCAACTCCTACTACTCCTGATACAATAGCTGCAATTATTAAAATTACTATTGAAAAATCTTTAAATTGTTCTAAAAACTTTTGTACTAGTGTTTTTTTCTTTTTTGCTTTTAGCTCATTTCTTCCATATTTTTCTTGTCTCTTTTTTACTTCCTCTAATGTTAATCCTTTTTCAATGTCTGTTTTTAATTCTTTTTCTACTTCTTTGATTTCTTTGTTATACCATTTACTGTTTTCCAATCAGAATCAACTCCTTTTTTATTATTTTTAACAATTTTATTATTTTTATTTATTAACTCTAAAATTACTTTATTATACTTTCGAATTTTTTTATATTCTTGCTTATGTAATTTTCTATAATTTTTTACGAAAATTCTTTTGCTATACAAATAAAATTTTCTATTTTACTATACAATAAAAAGACTTTTAAAAGGTCCATTTTAATTTATCCAGCTTTTTTATTTTTTGAATATTAAAATTTCTCCTTTTAAAAGTCTTGCCTACTATTTTTTAATAGTTCACTAACCAGATACTTTGTATCGCGATTGTTGATTAGTAATTTTAAGCTACTCCCTTTTAATTTATATATTTTTATTTATTTCAGGTTACTAAAAAATAAAGTGTTAAATATGTGTTAATTTTATTTATTATATAACTTATCTTTTTTTATTGTCAAGCACTATTTTTTATAGTGAATATTTTATGCTAATTAAACTTTTCCGTTCATAATTTCTTTTAAATTTCTCCTATTTATATTTTTTATTTATCTTCGTACTAAAAACATAGTTATCTATAACTTTTTTAGCTCTCATTACGAGAGATACAATATTGTTGTACATAATTATGAAACGGGTTTCTAAAAAATATAATTTATTATATTTTTGGGTATTTAGTTAATATGTATAGAATAAAAGATATATTAAAAAAATGATTTGTGGTGAACCAACCATTTAACAAACGTAAAGTTTGTTTTTAGAACGTTTTGGTGACCCGTACGGGAATCGAACCCATGATTCCACCTTGAGAGGGTGGCGTCTTAGCCGCTTGACCAACGGGCCATAAAAAGTATTTAATACACTTTTTATTTATATCATTTTTTTTCTATTTAGTCAACTATTTTAAGACAATCGCTTAAAGTTTTAATTATTTATTTGTTCGTATTTAATTAAGAATAACGTGAGAAGGATTATAATTATTTATTAAAAACTTTTCTTTAAAATTTCTTTTAGCCTTTGATATCTTTTTGTTAAATATAAATATCCAATTAGAGCTTCAAATGCAGTTGAATACATATATTCCTGAATATTAGAATTTTTAGGTAAATGATGATTTTCTGTATTTCTTCCTCTACGTACAATATCCTTTTCTTCATCTGTTAATTCAGCCATCATTTTTTTAAGCAAATCTGCTTGTGCCTTTGCTTTCACATACTTAATTGATTCAATATGTAACTTATGTGGTTTTAAATTTGTTTTATTAATAAGTTCTGTTCTAATATATAATTCATACACACAATCTCCTATATATGCCCAAGTTAGTGGTGACATTAAATTAACATCTTTTTCTTCTCTTTCTATTTTTATAAAATCTTCTATCATATTTTCCTTCTTCTCTTTTATTTTGATATATTATTTACTTTCTCTATTGTAATTTTGCCTAGCTTTCCATTTTTAAATTCATCTAGTATTATATTTGCTGTTTTTTCATCATCAATGCTTCCTCCAGAAATTATACAACCTCTTTTTCTTCCTATTTCTAGCATAACTTCATACACTTTTTCATTTTCTAACTTGTCTTCTTGTTCCATAATATTTTTTATTTGATTTTCTTCTATTTTATATCTTTCACATAATTGCTTCAAGTTATTTTCTATTAAAAATTTAACTAAATAGTATGCAATTTCAGTTTTTTCTAAAATCTCTTGTTTTATTGTTCCTGTAAATGCTAAGTGTAATGCAATTTCTTCATTTTCAAATTTCGGCCATAATACTCCTGGTGTATCTAATAATTCTATTTTTTCGTTAATTCGTATCCATTGTTTTTGCTTTGTTACACCTGGCTTATTTCCTACTCCTGCAGTAGTCCTTTTTGATATTCTATTAATATATGATGATTTCCCTACATTTGGTATTCCTAAAATCATTGCTCTTATTTTTCTTCCTTTTCTTCCTTTTTCAGCTTGACTTTTTAGATTTTCTTGCATAACTTCTTCTATTTTTTTTATGCTTTCTTCTATTCCTTTTCCTGAATTTGAATCTGTTAATATTGCAACAATACCTTTATTTTTGAAGTATTCTATCCATAACTTATTTTGGTAATCTTCTGCTAAATCACATTTATTTAATAATATTATCTTTTTCTTTCCTTTTGTTATTTTTGTTATTTCTGGGTTTTGACTTGCTATTGGTATTCTAGCATCTAATAATTCTATTACTATATCAATAAATTTTAAGTCTTCTATTATCTCCCTTCTAGTTTTTGCCATATGACCTGGATACCAGTTTATATTGGTTTTAGAAAATACCTCTTGATTATTTTCCTTCTTACTACTCATCATTTCTCCTTTTCTATTTCTAATCTTAATTTTATACACCTAAGTATAAACACTTTCTTTATTCTTGTCCAAATATATTTACTCTTTTATAGGTATAATCTTTGCTAATTCTTCTTTTTTAATTTTTCCTTCTCTTATAATTATAAGTTTGTCATCTTCTACTTGTACAATTGTTGATACAATATCATTTTCTATATCTCCACAATCTAAAATATAGTCTACTTTACCGCCTAATTCTTTAATAATATTTTTTACTTTCGTTCCTGTACTACTTCCAGAAAGGTTAGCACTAGGAGCAACAATAGGTACACCTGCAAGTTGAATAAGCTTATGAATAAGACTATCTTTTATAAGTCGTACTCTTATATATTCGTCACCTGCAGATATAAGATTAGGTAAAACTCCATCTTTTTTCTTAATTTTTATTGTTAATGGTCCTGGCCAAAAATTATCTATCAATTTTTGTTCAATAGGATTTATGTCATCCACTATTTCTTTTAACATAAAAATATCTGAAATTAAAATAATTAAAGGTTTATACATTGGCCTTCCCTTGGCTTCATATATCTTCTCACATGCCTCTTTATTATAGGCATTTGTTCCAATGCCATATACAGTATCTGTTGGAAAAACAACTAATTTTCCATTCTTTAAGGCTTTTCCTATTTCTAACATATTATCATTATCTATTTCTTCATATTTTAAATATTTTGTCATTTTTTACCACTCTTGTATTATATTTTTATTACTTTTTTTTAATTATAACATAATTATAGTTTTATAGGAAAGAACAAATAAGAAAAAGTAAAAATATTTCTTTAATTTGTTCTCGCTCAATTTAAGTTTTTGACTGTAAGGACAAAATCCAAAAAGGCTAGCGATTGTAACTTTTTATACAATAGAAAAATATAACTTTCCTATTGTATAAAACGAACAGAAAGTTATCATACTTTGATAACTTTCCTAGAATATAAAAAAACATTACTCGTTTTTTTTTATAACATATGATATTTTCCTTTAAAAACTTTGTGAAATGGAATTACCAGACACATTTTTTGTGCAATAAAGTTGTTTTCCAACTGTATGTCTACATTTCCAAGCTATTGTATAACCAGTTACCTTGTTATCAAAAATATTATTCTCACATTGTGGACAACACTTTATATATACTGTAACTTCCTTAGCTGACCAATCATTGACATTTGGATTAGGATCAACATAGTAATCCATTCCCTCTGTCCTTCCACAATGTATATGAAAAGATATTATATCCCCATTGTTATAATAATAATTTGTATTTATCCAACCTCTACCTTTTTGTGAATCTATAGAATTACAACTCCTACAGTATCCTTTAGTTATACTACTTTTATAATTGCCATATCCATTTTTGCAAGAATAATTTGCATAACTCATTCTATAGCAACTATCATTATGTGTATGTGGCATAACTACTTTAACATAATTTGTACTTCTTCTTGAATTTCCTGCTTTATCTGTTATTACTGCCCATACATATCTTATCTCTGAATCTCCTAATCCTGTTACTCTAT
>CAQPRV010000099.1 GCA_948857205.1 uncultured Clostridia bacterium | reverse complement strand
TAGATATTACTTTATCTATAGATGTTTCTAATTCTTTTTTTTGTGAATCTGACATTTGTATGTCTTTTTTTAGTAATTCTCTGTATAATTCAATAGATGATGAATCTTTTGTTTCTGCTTCTATGTATGAATTGATTTTTTCTTCTTTTAGGAATTCTACCATTTGTGTTTTTAAGTCTTCTAATTTTGTTTTTGTATCACTTAAGTATTGTTTTGTTTCTGCAAATTCTGGTCCATCTGCTTCGTAGTTGTCTGCTGTTAAAACTTTTTGTATTTTTTCGTCTCCTAATATGTCTCTAATTTCAAAGGCTACTCTAAATATGTCTGATGCAAAGTTTTTTGCTGCTTTTTCTACTTTTGCATATTTTCCACTTGTTACTATGTTGCTTGTTTTTTCATTTAGTTTTTCCATACTGAAATCTGATGCTTTTGACATTTTTTCAATTTGTGTAAATTCTTCTACTATTTTTGTTTTTTGATTTGCATCATTTATGTAGAAATATCCTACTATTAATGCTATTATTAATATGATTCCTCCTATAATACTTCCTATTTTTGATTTTCCTTTCATTTTTTTGACCCCTTTCTTTTTTTTTATAAAACTATTATAACAAATATTTTGAATTTGTAAAGTGTTGTTAGACAATCCTTTTAAATTTATAAAATTTTGCCTTTGGTAATTGCTTAATAGCATCACTACTTTTCTATTGACATCAGCCTTAAATAGGAATATACTAAAGCCATAAAATTAAATAAAGGAGGCTAATAAATAACATGGATAACTTAATAGAAATAAGATGGCATGGTAGAGGCGGTCAAGGTGCCAAAACAGCGTCACTTTTACTTGCTGATGCAGCATTTAACACAGGAAAATACATTCAAGGATTTCCTGAATATGGTCCTGAAAGAATGGGTGCACCTATAACAGCATATAACAGAATTAGTAGTTCACCAATAACAATTCATAGTAACATTTATGAACCAGACTATGTTGTTGTAGTTGATGATACACTTTTAGAATCTGTTAAAGTGACAGCTGGTCTAAAAGAAACTGGTGCAATAATAATCAACACCACAAAACCTGCTAACTATTTAAAAGAAGTATTAAAAGATTACAAAGGATCTATTTACACAATAGATGCCAGAAAAATATCTGAACAAACACTAGGAAAATATTTTCCAAACACACCAATGCTTGCATCTATTGTAAAAGTAAGTGGAATTATGTCAGACGAAGCATTACTTGAAGACATGAAAGGATCTTTTAAACATAAATTTGCTAAAAAACCTGAAGTTATTGAAGGTAACATGAAAGCATTAGAAATGGCATTAAAGGAGGTTAAAAAAATATGAATACAATTAATCCTAACACACCTATGGAACAATTAACTCCTGGCGGTGATATATATCAAGCTGGTAATGCGAAAGAATTTAAAACTGGAGATTGGAGAAGTGTAAAACCTGTTTTTTTAAGTGAAAAATGTAAACAATGTGGTTTATGTTTCCCTGTTTGTCCAGATGATGCAATACCAGTAACTAAAGAAGGCTTAAGAAAAGACTTTAATTACGATTACTGTAAAGGATGTGGCGTTTGTGCAAAAACCTGTCCTTTTAATGCTATTGAGATGAAAGAAGAATAAAAATAACTTTATACTTTAAAATAATAAATAAAGAAAAGGAGAAAAATTATGAGTATAAGAGAAAGATTAAGTGGTAACGAAGCAGCAGCAACTGCCATGAAACAAATTAATCCAGATGTAGTTGCAGCCTTTCCAATAACACCATCAACAGAAATACCACAATACTTTTCAACCTTTGTTGCCAATGGAACTGTTGACACAGAATTCGTAGCAGTAGAAAGTGAACATAGTGCAATGTCTGCATGTATTGGTGCACAAGCAGCTGGTGCAAGAGCAATGACTGCAACATCAGCAAACGGATTATCATTAATGTGGGAAATGATTTATATAGCATCAAGTTTAAGACTACCAATAGTATTATCTTTGGTAAATAGAGCTGTATCAGGTCCATTAAACATACATAATGATCATTCAGATGCGATGGGTGTTAGAGATTCTGGATGGATAATGTTATTTTCTGAAAACAACCAAGAAGCCTATGATAACACCTTAATGGCACATAGAATTGCAGAGCACAAAGATGTTATGCTACCTTTAATGATATGTCAAGATGGTTTTATTACATCACACTCTATTGAAAATATTGAACTTGAAGAAGACGATAAAGTAAAAGAATTTGTAGGTGAATATCATCCTGAACATTTTCTATTAAATAAAAAAGAACCAATTGCAGTTGGTCCACTAGATGTCCAAAGTTATTTATTTGAACATAAAGCACAACAAGCACAAGCAATGAAAAATGCTAAAAAAGTTATATTAGAAGTTGCAAAAGACTTTGAAAAAATGACTGGGCGAAAATATGGATTCTTTGAAGAATATAAATTAGAAGACGCAGAAGTTGCAGTTGTATGTATGAACTCTACAGCAGGTACAACAAAATATGTAGTAAATAAGTTAAGAGAACAAGGAATTAAAGCTGGTCTATTAAAAGTTCGTGTTTATAGACCATTTCCAGCTGAGGAAATTGCAGAAGCTTTAGGACATTTAAAAGCTATAGCAATATTTGATAAAGCTGACTCTTTAAATGCTGCTGGAGGAGCCTTATTTGAAGATGTTGTTTCTAGTATGTATGTAAATCAAAAAAATGTACCAGCAGTAAATTATGTTTATGGTATTGGTGGTAGAGACACAAAAGCAGATGATATAGAAAAAGTTTATATAGAATTATTAGAAATAGCTAAAAATGGAAAAGTAGAAAATCCATATAGATATTTTGGTTTAAGAAAGGAAGGTGAAAATAATGCCTTATAATGTAAAAGAAGTTGTAGGAAATAAACCTTCTAGATTTACATCTGGTCATAGAATGTGTGCTGGTTGTGGAGCTCCACCTGCTGCAAGAATGATTATGAGAGCCCTAAAACCTGAAGATCATGCAGTAATTGCAGGTGCAACAGGTTGTATGGAAGTTTCAACCTTCATATATCCATATACTGCTTGGACAGATTCTTTTATACATACTGCCTTTGAGTGTGCAGCTGCTACTTTATCAGGTGCAGAAGCTGCATATCAGTCTATGAAAAAGCAAGGAAAACTACCTCAAGATGGTGATACAAAATTTATTGCCTTTGGTGGAGATGGTGGAACCTATGATATAGGACTACAAAGTTTATCAGGTGCTATGGAACGTGGTCACGATATGGTTTATGTATGTTATGATAATGGTGCATATATGAATACTGGAATCCAACGTTCATCTGCAACGCCAAAATTTGCAGACACAACAACATCTCCTGCTGGAACAGTACTTCCAGGAAAAATGCAATCTAGAAAGGATTTAAGTCAAATATTAGTAGGGCATCATATTCCTTATGTTGCACAAACAGTAGGATATTTAAACTTTAAAGACTTATATGAAAAATCTGAAAAAGCTATATATACAGAAGGTCCAGCATTTTTAAATGTATTGGCTCCATGTCCAAGAGGATGGGGATATCCAACAGATATGTTAATGCAAATTAATAAATTAGCAGTTGAAACATGTTATTGGCCATTATATGAAGTAGTAAATGGAAAATATAAAGTTAATTATAAACCAGCAAAAAAATTACCTATAGAGGAATTTCTTAAACCACAAAAAAGGTTTAAACATATGTTTAAACCTGGTAATGAGTGGATGATAGAAGAGTTCCAAAAAGAAGTAGATAACAGATGGCAAGAATTATTAGCTTTAGAAAGCTTAAGTTTAAAAGAAGATTAGGGAAAATTCCTTAATCTTCTTTTCTTTTTACTGGAATTAAAAATATTAATCCAAATAATATTGGTAAATAAAAAGTGTAAATTCTCCAAAATAGTATTGACATATTTATCGTTCCTTCTTTGAATATGGAATTAAATAATAGGTAAAAGCCTCCCTCTGCTCCTAATCCAGATCCAGGTGTTGGTATAAAAGTCATTATTAATAATAAGAAAGCTTGTGTTGGTATTATTTGAAAGAAACTTATTCCACTATTTCCAAAAGCTCTATATATCATATAAGTTATTGAGTAATATGCAAAACTTTGTATAACTGCTATTATAAACATTTTTATTACCATTTTCTTTTCTGACTTCATTATTAAAAATTGTTTTCCAAAGTTTTCTATACTTTTATTTAAATTCTCTGTTGTTTCTTCAGTGTTTTTAATAATATGAATCTTCCCTAATAATTTTATTATTGGTGTTGTTATATATATTATTATTTCTTTTTTTATTCCTGCTATGATTACTAATATTATTGCTATAATATTTATTACAAATCCTAATATTGCTACCCATAAGTAGTTTTGCATTAATTGTTTGAAAAAATTAAATTCAATTAGTACTATCAATAAGGTTGATGTAACTAATGCTGTTTGTGTAATTGCAAATTTCATTGCCATACAAGATAAGGAATCACTTACCCTTCTTCCTTTTTTATTTAATTCATAGGCTTGCATTGGTTGACCACCTGTTGAAAAAGGTGTTATATTATTAAATAATTGGCCTATTATTGCTACTTTAAAAGAGTTTTTAAACTTTTGATCTTTATAGATTCTTTTTATTGGGATATGTAAATTTAGCCCTTCACATATCCAATGTATTATTAAACATATTATTCCAGCTATTACCCATCTATAGTCTACTTTGACTAATACCTTTATTATGTTGTCAATTCCATCTACTTTTATCATATATACTAGTAATCCTATACAGATTATGAATATTAATAGAAAATTTAACAAAATGCTTTTTTTGTTTGTTGTTTTTATTTCTTTCTCATTTTCCTGCACATCATTATTATTTATTATTTGAAAGTCTTCTTTTCCTTCATTTTCTTTGTTTTCTTCTTGCATATATATAATCTTTCCTTTCTATAATATATATTTTATTATTAAAGCTTACACCTTATTTATATTTTTAAAAATCAGTCATAAAACAAGGTATTTTATGACTGATTTCTTATCTTTTTTATTTTTTCCTTCTTCTGATGCACTTATATAAGTATATTAATCATTGCTTTCAACTGGTGCTTCTACAGGACAAACACCTGCACATGATCCACATGATATACATGCTGATGCATCTATTTCAAATTTATCTTCACCTTGTGAAATGCATCCTACAGGACATTCAGCTGCACATGCTCCACATGAAATACATTTATCAGTTATTTTATATGCCATTTTCTTCACCTCCTAAAACAATTTAAATTCATCTATTTATTTTCTAACTCTTTGTCCTTTTCTTGTAATTTTTCTAGTTCTTCTAATTCTTTTTTATGTACTAATTCTTCTTCATCTAATTTTTCCATTTCTACATCTTTAATAACTTTTATATCATTAACAGAATATTTTTTATATAAATATCCATCACCATCTTTGATTTTTACTCTTATTATTTCTTTTAAAGTCTCAATATTGTCAACTTCTCCTTGACCATCAATAGTTTTTACAATCGCTCCAACATTTGGTAATCTTTTTATTTTTTCTTCATAGACATTATTTTCATATTTAAGACAACACATTAGTCTTCCACAATTTCCTGATATCTTTGAAGGATTTAATGATATATTCTGCTCTTTTGCCATTTTTATTGAGACTGTTTCAAAGTCACTTAAAAACGAACAACAACAGAGTTCTCTACCACAAACACCATTTCCTCCAATTCTTTTTACTTCATCTCTAACTCCTATTTGTCTTAATTCAATTCTTGTTTTATATATAGCTGCTAAATCTTTTACTAGTTCTCTAAAGTCTATTCTTCCATCTGCTGTAAAATAAAATAATATTTTACTGTTGTCAAATTTAATTTCTACATCTGTTAAGTTCATATCTAATTTATGTTCTTTTATTTTTTTTATGCATACTTTATAGGCTTCTTTTTCTTTTTTTCTACATTCTTCATATAGTTTTTGATCTTTATAATTTGCTATTCTAATTACTTTTCTTAATGGTTCTATAATTTTTTCGTCTTCAATCATCCTATTAGGAATCATTACTTCACCATATTCTTCTCCTTGAGAAGTTTCAACTATTACATTGTCGCCTTTTTTTACTTTTAGGTTTTTTGGATTAAAAAAGTATATTTTTCCTAGCTTTTTAAATCTAACCCCAATTATATTTTTCAATTTACTTCCTCCCATATGTTAAATAGCATATTGTCTATTGCCATATCATAATTTGCATTTAATTTTAATCTTTTCTTTGTATCTTCCACAATCTTTATACAATTTGTGAATAAATAATTCTTCTTTGACTTTTGTAATAGTAATATATTTATATATTCTAACAAATCTTCTATTTCATCTTTTGAATTATATAGGATCTTTGCTTCATTAAAAATGTCAATTAGAGTTTTTGTATTGAATTCTTCTATTAGTTTTTCTAATATTTGATAATCTTGTTGTTTATCTTTTAATTTTATTGCTTTTCCTATACTACCTTGAAATATTTTTGTCATATTTTCATTTGTGTTTATTCTATAATTTGATTCTAAATATTTTTTAATTTCTTCATCTTCTATTTTATTAAACTTAATAATCGTACATCTGGATTTTATTGTTGGTAAAAATGATATTTCATTTGAACCAATTAAAATTATTATTGCATATTGGGGTGGTTCTTCTAAGGTCTTTAATAAACAGTTCTGTGACTCTTTCGTCATTAAATCTGCATTATCTATGATGTATATTTTTTTATCTGATATTATAGGTTTTTCTTGAATGCTTTTTTGCAGTTTTCTTATTTGTTCTATTTTTATGTTATTTTCTTGAGGTTCAATATATATATAGTCTGGATTATTTTTTGTATTAAATTCTATACATGATTTACAGTTGTTACAGTATTTTTCTTCTTCTAAACATAATAACATTTTTGCAAATTCTTTTGCTATTATTTTCTTCCCTATTCCCTGTATTCCTAAAAATAAATAACTATGTGAAGTTTTATTTTGCTTTACCATATTTTTTAGTGTTGTTATTATTTGTTCATTTCCTATAATTTTATCAAACATTCTTGTAGTTCCTAACTTATTCTACCTTTCCCCATTTATCTAATGGCCATATTCTAATTGCTACTGTACTTTCTATTTTTTCTAATGGTATACATCCAAAGGCTCTACAATCTGTACTGTGATTTCTGTTGTCTCCCATTGCAAATATACAATTTTCTGGAACAGTGAATTTTGTGAAACCTGCTCCTATTACATCTGTTACTATTCCTTCTTGCAAATATGGCTCTTCTAATTTTTGATCGTTTATATATACTGCTCCTTCTTTTATTTCTACTTTTTCCTTTGGAAGTGCAATTACTCTTTTTATATAACTTCTTTTTCCTATTTCTAAGAAGTTGTTAATGAACCATTTAAAACCTGTTTTGTTTTCATATTCTGCTATTGGATTATCTTGGTTAACTTCTGAATATGAGTAGTTTGTTTTTTTTGGTTCTTCAAATGTTATTATTTCTCCTCTGTTTGGTAGTGTTTTGGTTGTTCTTCCCCATCTATTTAACCATAATCTTTGGTCTTGTACTAGTGTAGGATACATTGATACTTGTTTTACTATTGTTGGCGTTCCTATAAAATATCTAAATAGTACTGCTAATATAAGTGCTATTACTATACAATATACCCATTCTAATATTTCTTTTACAGTTGTATTCAAATTTATCGCTTCCTTTGTTTTTTATTACTTTCTTATTATACATTACTTTTAATTTCTTAGCAATACATATTTTAAATTTTTGTTGTATAGAAAAAAGCCATCTTTAAATGGCTTTTTATTTTTTATCTTCTTTTCCTTCTGGTAATGCAGAATAATCTACTACTATTTTAATTTTAGTTATATATCTAATAGTTCTTATTAATTTACTATTTTTAATTCTTTGCCACAAGCTTGGTTTAACTTCAAATGTAGTGTCTTGTACATATTCTTGATCTTCTACTGTTTGTTTTTGCTCTTCTATTGGTGTTTCAGCAAGTGTCTCTTCTTGTATTTCAGCTGGTGCTGGAATTGTTTTTAGTGCGTCTGCAATTTCTATTCCAATATAACTTAATGCTTTTGATTTGTCTTCAATCCTTTCCATATCTATTTCAATATGCAAATTAGATTCTAGATTACTTATTCTAGCATTTAAAAGTTTTACAGCATCTTGGTATTCTTGTGTAGAATTGTCTTTTGATTTTCCTATTGTTATTAATGTTTCTATAATATCTTTTGGATATTTGTTTTCAACTTCTTTTACTTTGTTTTTCCAATCTTTATCTTTGTTTTCTGATAATTGAAGGATTTCTTTTAGTTCTCCTGCTAATGCAATATTTTGCTCCCTTTGTCTAATTAGTCCTTCTATATTTTTGGTATTTTCTTCAAATTGATTTGTTGCAAATTCTACTAAGTCATATGCTGCTTTATATATGCTTGATGGAAAGTTTTTCTTTTTTGGATATTCTATTAAATATGTTTTTATTGATTCTACTAAATCTTTAAAGTATGTGTCTTCTTCTAATTGTACTATTTGTTTTTTGCTATTTGGATTTATTGCTTTTTTTACTTTATCTATATTTGATAACATCTTTTCTTCTGTGATAACCATTCTCACATTTACTATGCCAGACTTAGACATGTAATGTACCTCCTTTATCTTACGCATATTTGCTTTTTACTATTATAATTATACATTAAGTTACAAAAAACTACAATAGTTGATTTACAAATTTTTGTTAAGTTTTTGTTACATAATTATTACATTTATATTACAATCTATTGTAATGTTACTTTATTTCCTAGATTATAAAAGATATAATAATTTTTTTACAAATTTATTATATCTTTTATTATTTTATATTTTCTATAGAATTATTCTAAACCTTTATTACTAATTTTTTACTACAGTTTTAATTTCCTCAAATCTTTTTATTTTTTGTGTTGTTGTTTTAATTAACTCTTTGTCTGTAATATTGATTTCCCTAATATATTTGTATGCTGGCATTGTTTTATTAACTTTTTTAATTTCTTTCCAAAATATTTCTTTTAACTTACTCTCGTCAGTTGTTCCATAAATTTCCTTAGCTAGTTCTATATCATATACAATTTTTGCACATATTTTGTAATCACCATCATCTTCTGGTTTTCCATAAACAAAGCTTTCTGATATTCCTTCTATTTTATTTATTAAATTTTCTAATTCTTCTGGATATATATTTTTACCATTTTTTAATACTATAACAAATTTTTTTCTCCCAGAAATAAAAATATAACCATCTTTATCTATTCTAGCTAGGTCTCCAGTATGTAACCATCCATCTTTATCTATAGTTTCTTTTGTAGCTTCTTCATTATTATAATATCCAATCATCATTGATGGCCCTTTTGCAACTAATTCTCCTATTCCTTCTTCATTGTGGTCTATTATTTTTACATCTATACTTGGAAGTGCTTTTCCTATTGAGCCTAATCTTCTAAATTTGTCATCCTCTGTTGCTATTACTGGTGATGTCTCTGTTAATCCATATCCTTGACATAGTTCAAATCCTAATTCGTTAAATCCTTTCTCTGTTTCTGGATCTAATGCTGCTCCTCCTGCTACAAATAGCCTCGCTTTTCCACCTAGATTTTCATGAATTTCTTTAAATATTTTTTTTCTTATGTCTATTCCAAATTTTAGTAAGAAGTTGCTTATTTTGATTCCTTTTTTTACTGTTTCTAATTTTCCTTTTTTTTCTATTCCTTTTAAAACTTTTTTGTACATTGTTTCAAATAAGACTGGAACAGATACCATTACTGATATTTGATATTCTTTTATATTGTCTGCTATATGACGGATTCCTTCACAAAATGCTATACAACTGCCTTTTGATATAGGATATAAGAATCCAGTTGTACATTCAAATGTGTGATGTAATGGTAAAAAAGATAAGAATCTATCATTTTCATCCACTTTCAACACAGAAGCTATATCCATTAGGTTTGCACAGATATTTTTTTGTGATAACATTACGGCTTTTGACATTGCTGTTGTTCCAGATGTAAATAACATTATTCCCATTTCTTCATTATTTATTTTACTATCTAAAAATTCTGTGTTTCCTTGTTCTAGTAATATTTTCCCTTCTTTTATTAATTCTCTTTGAGAATATGTCCCATTTTCTTCTTTCTCTAAATCCATAGATATAAAATATTTTACTTTTGTATTCTGTTCTCTTTTTATTTTGTTCATAATTTCGTTATATTTGTTAGAGTAAAATATTGCTTCAACTTCAGATCTTATTACTAAATTTTCAATTTCATTGTCTGGTAATGCTTTGTCTAATGGAACTATAATTCCTGTACCTGCTACTGTCGCTAAATATGAAACTCCCCATTCATATCTGTTTTCAGATATTACAGCTATTCTTTTATTCTTTAGTCCCATATTTATTAATTTTGTTCCTAGACTATTTATTTCTTCTCTAAATTCTTTGTGTGTTATTTCTTTAAATTTTCCTGCTTCTTCTGTTTTAAAAATGTATGCTGGTCTTTCTCCATATTCTTTACCAGATTTTTCTAACATCTCTTTTAAGTCTTTAAATTCCATAAATTTATGTATTGGCTCTCTCATATTTTTACCCCTCTTTATTTTATTTTTAAGCCTTCTATTATTGTGTTTTCAAATTCTCTATATAATTCCATTATATTTATTTTCCCTTGATTTCTAATTTTATATACTAATGCTGAACATGTTAACCCATATATTTCTGAAGCAATTGCTTTTGGGTTCCCTTTTTTTATTTCACCTTTTTCTATTCCTTCTCTTACTATTGTTTCTATTTGATTTATATATTGTAATATTTGGTTTTTACACATTTGGTTTCTTGAACCTTTTCCCCAAAATTCGCTTAGTAAAATAGTTATTAAGTTTTCGTATTTTATTACTATTTTTATTTGTATTAATATAATTGCTTTTATTTTTCCTATATAACTAGTATATTTTGCTGTTTTTATATCTATACTGTTTTGTAATAATTTTATTCCTTCATCTACTAAAAAATTAAATATTTCTTCTTTACTTGAAAAATGATAATATAGTGTTCCTTTTGCTACTCCTACTGTTGCTGTTATTTCTTCAATGCTTGTTGCTTCATATCCTTTTTCTGCAAATAGTTTCATTGATGTTTCAAATATTTTTCGTTTCGTTTTATTCATATAAAACATCCTTTCGTATTAGGATAATAATTATGCTTATTATATATTTTTTGTTCTAATTTTGCAATAGTTTTATTATGTTTCGAACAATTAGTTCAATATATTCTTATTTTATGTTTAAAGATTTATCATCTTCAAATAGAACATTTAATCTTATAATCATTTTTAACTAGAATTTATAGTTTTATTTGTTCATTTTTTTCTTATTTTTAGTTCGTTTTAAATTATTACCTATCTTGCTATACTTTTACTAATAATTAATGGGAGGTAATAAATGAATAAACAGGAAAATTATGAAATTGATGAAAAAATGGCTAAAGAATATAAAGAAATTATTGGAAGAAAAATGCAAATTGCTAGAAGAAATGCAAATCTTACTCAATCAGATTTAGCTGGGTTAATTAATGTTTCAACTGAACATATAAGTAATATGGAACGTGGCGAGTCTTTTGGAAGTACTGAAACAAATATTAAAGTTTGTAATGCTCTTAATATTAGTGCTAATTTTTTATTTGGTAATACTATTAATAATAATTTACATACAATTGATTTTATTGCCGATGATGAGTTTATAGAAAATTATTTAAAATTGAATTCTCATAATAAAAGGACAGTTAGTATTATTGTAACTGCACTTGTTGATGCACAAGAAAGAAAAATTAGAAAATGAAACAAATGGAAAATGAGACATTTTAAGTCTATCCTTTATGTCTCATTTTTTAATTTCATTGATAATAGTTTTGATATTCCATTTTCCTCCATTGTTACACCATAAACTGTATCTGCTACTTCCATAGTTCCTTTTCTATGCGTTATCACTAAAAATTGTGTATTAGAAGAGAATCTTTTTAAATATTCTGCAAAACGATATACATTAACATCGTCCAAAGCCGCTTCAATTTCATCAAGAACACAAAATGGAGCTGGATTTATTTTTAAAATTGCAAATAGTAATGCAATTGCTGTAAATGCTTTTTCTCCACCTGATAATAACATCATATTCTGCAATTTTTTTCCTGGTGGTTGTACTGTTATCTCAATACCACAATTTAATATATTTGTTTCATCTTCTAATTTTAATGATGCATTTCCTCCTCCAAATAATTCTTTAAAAACCTGTGAAAAGTTATGATTAATTATTTCAAATTGCTTTTTAAATTGTTCTTTCATTGTTGATGTCATATCTGCAATTACTTTTCTTAATTTACTTATTGTATTTTCTAAATCTACTCTTTGCTCACTCATGAAGTCATATCTTTCTTTTATTAATTTATATTCTTCTATTGAGTCTACATTTACACTCCCTAAATCTCTAATTTGAACACGTAATTGATTTACATTTTTTTGTGTTTGTGCTACATTTTCTGGCTTTTTATAATCTACAACATTGTTGGGTGTTAATTCATATTCTTCCCACATTTTTTCAATTATTATTTGAATATCCTCTTCAAGTTTTGTTTTATTTATATCAATTTTTACTATTTGTGCCTTTAATTCTTCTATTGTCTTAAATTTAGAGGAAATCTCTTCTTCTTGAGTTTCTAGCCTTTTATTCTTTTCTATTCTTGACTTTTTTAATTCTTCTATTTTTGAATCACTATTTTTGACTTGTTCTTTAATGTTATTTATTTTTTCTTTAATTTCTAAAATTGATTGTTCTAATTTTAAATTGTCACTTTCCATTTCTTTTATTTGAGACTTTTTATTTTCTATACTTTTGTTTGTTGCTTCTATATCTTGAGTAATTCTTTGTTGCATTTCTTCTATAGATGTTTCACTTTCGTCAAATGATGATACTGATATTTTTAGATTTGTTATATCAAAATTCAAGTCATCAATATATTTTTGATTATCTTTATTTAATTCAGCATATTCCTGTATAATCTTTGATAGTCTTTGAGTTTCTTCTATAATGTTTTCTAATTTTTGATTGATTTGTTGTTCTTTATTTTTTGCTTCATCTTTTTGATTTTCTAATTTTTCTTGTTCTTCTTTTAAATTTTTAATTCTATTTTCTATTTTATTTATATTTTCTTCAATTGATATTACTTTTTGCTTTTCTGTTGCATAAGTTATATCTATTTCTTGCAATTCTTTTTCTAAACTAGTTGCCTCCTCTAGTGTGTCTTCTATAGAATTTTCGTAATTTAGTTTTTCTTTTTGTAATTGTTCTATTTTATTCTTCAAATTATTTAGCTCTGTTTGTAATTTTTCTATTTCTTTTCCTCTACCTAATATGTTAACTGTTTTTTTAGCAACTGATCCTCCTGTAATTGCACCTGATGGATTTATTACATCTCCTTCTAAGGTTATTATTCTAAATGTATATCCATTTTGTTTTGCAACTGTGATTGCTGTTTCCATATTATCAACAATTACTGTTCTTCCTAATAGATTTAGAATAACTTGTTCATATTTTTTATCAAATTTTATTAAGTCTGATGCAATTCCTATGTATCCTTTTTCTTTCACTTTTACTTTTTCTAGTTTCTTTCCTCTTACAGAAGAAATCGGCAAAAATGATGCTCTTCCTAAATTATTTATTCTTAAATATTCAACTAGTTTCTTTGCATCTTGCTCTGTATCTGTTACAATGTTTTGGAGGCTTGCTCCTAAACACATTTCTATTGCTATTTGATATTCATTTGGAACATCTATAATGTTTGCTAAAACTCCATGCATACCTTTTCCTAATTCTCTAGTTTCTTCGCATGCTTTTAATAATTGCTTTACACTTTTTATATATCCCTCTTTTTCTTTCTCTGTTTCAATTAGGAATTTTAATTTTGATTCTTTTATTCTTGTTTCATTTAATAATTGATTGATTTCTCTATCATAATTTTTAATTTTTATGTCTATTTCTTCTTTTTGTTTATTCATATCTTCTAGATACTTTACTATTTTGTTCCTTTTGCTTTCTATTTCATAAAATTCTTTTGATATTTCTTCTTTTGATAGTCTTGTACTGTCTAACTCTGATATATAATTTGCTATTTCGCTCTTTATTTGTATTTGTCTTTTTTCGTAGTTCTCATAATTAATGTTTTGTGCATTATTTTCTGATTGTAGTTCATATTTTTTATCTGTATTTTCTTCTACCTTTTGTTTATATTTTTCTATTTCAAGTTCCTTTTCTGATAATTTTTCTGTTAGTTTTGCTAATTCTTCTTGTTTTTGCTTTAACTCTTTTGCAAATCTTTCTCTATTTTGTTTTAGATTTTCTTTTTTTTGTATCTTTTGATTTATTTCTTCATTTAAATCTGTTACTTTCTTATTTAGTTCTTCTATTTCTTTTTCAAATCTTGTGGTGTTTTCTTTATTGTTCGAAATTCTTGTATTTGCGACATTTATTTCTGAATTTAACATTTCTATTTCTTTTTGACTTTCAAATCCAATATTAGACATTTCTTCGATTTTATTTATTATGTCATCTATTTCGCTTTTTAATTCTTCTTTAAGTTGTTTTATTCTTTCTAGCTTGCCTTCTTCTTCATTACATTGGTTGTTATATATTTCTTCATCTTTTATAATTTCTTCTAAATCTATTTTGTATTTTTCTATATTATATATGAATAATCCTATTTCAATATTTTTTAGTTCTTCTTTTAAATTTAAATATTTTTTGGCTTTTTCAGACTGTTGTTTTAATGGTTCTATGTTTCCTTCTATTTCTGATAATATGTCATTTATTCTAAGTAAATTTAATTTTGTGTGTTCTAATTTTTTTTCAGATTCCTGCTTTCTTGTTCTATATTTTACAATTCCAGCCGCTTCTTCAAAAATATTTCGTCTATCTTCTGATTTATTACTTAATATTTCATCTATTTTCCCTTGTCCAATAATGGAATATCCATCTTTTCCTATTCCCGTGTCCATAAATAATTCTAATACATCTTTTAGTCTGCATGGCACTTTGTTTATGAAATATCCTGTTTCTCCACTTCTATATATTTTCCTTGTTACTGTTACTTCTGTGTATTCTATTGGTAGTGCTCCATCTTCATTATTAAATACTAGTGATGCTTCTGCAAATCCTAATGATTTTCTATTTTGCGTTCCCGCAAATATTATATCTAAAGATTTTGCTCCTCTTAAGGATTTCATGCTTTGCTCTCCTAATACCCATCTAATACTATCTGATATATTGCTTTTTCCTGATCCATTTGGTCCTATTACACTTGTTATTCCTGGCATAAATTCTAATGTTGTTTTATCTGCAAAGGATTTGAACCCTTGTAATTCTAGTCTTTTTAAATACATTTATTATCACCTTTGTTTTTCTTTTTACTTTATGTAGTTTATACTATTTTTGCTTTTTTGTAAAGTAACTTTTAGGATTGCTTAAAGGACTGGAATAACCAGTCCCCTACGTCTTATTATATCCCTTTATAATGTAAAAAAACGATTATAAAGGAATTTTCTCCAATAGAGCAATCTATACATTTGCTCCATTGGACTTTTTATTTTTTTCATGTCTTTCCTTCCTGTCCTGTTTTTACTGTCTTACAGGACAAATTCTTTTAAAATATATTATTTATATGATACCATATTTTACATAATTTTGCAAATAGCATAATAAAATTAAAGAAAATTTTATTATACTATTCTAATATTATATTATAAAATATTAAATTAGTTTATATTTTATTATTACTTTGTTAAACCTGAATTTATTACGTTAGAATTATTATTTTGTCTTTCTTTTTCTACTTCTTTTGCAACTTCTGCTAATTTTGCTATGGTATCATCATCTACACTCATCTGAATTTTTTGTTTTCTACCTTTTTCTTGTGTTTCACTACTCATATTTGTTTCTTGTTCAACAGGATATACTTTTCTCTTGGTAAACTTATTAAATAAATTATTACATTTTGTTTTAATACTTGCCCCAAAGCTTTTAAATTTACTTTTTAAATTTCCATGTGATTTACTTTGTACTCCACTATCTTGATTTGTTTGTTGTTTACTTTCTACATTTTTATAATATACTTTTTCTAATTTTTCATATTCTTTTTTCCACTCATTATCTTCTGTCTCATTTCCTTCAGGATATAGTTTATTTAATGTTTCTTGAATTAATTTGTCTTGTTTCTCATTCTCATAATTTTTTAATATTTCAAGAGATTCTCCTATACCTTTTAATAAATCTTCTTTATTTTCTATTTTAGAATTTAGTTCTTTAACTACTGTAGATAAATAATTAGCTCTTTTATATTTTTTCTTCTTCTCCTTTTGGAACATTATTCTTCTCACTTTGAGTTATTTCTTTTACTAATTGCCTTCCTATTTTTTTTGCTTTTTCTATTTTTTCTTTTAATTCCTTAAGTTCATTTTCTATTTTTTCTCTTTCCTCTATTAGTTCTGTTTGGTGACTTTTTGATTCTTCCAAGTCTTGATTTGGTCTTTCAAAATTAAATTTTATAAATCTTACAATAGTAGTATTCTCACCATATAGCTCTTTATACTTATTATAATTTTCTATTAAATTATTCTTTCCTTCATTTGCTTTTTTTATTCTTTCAACAATTGATTCTACATTCTTTTCCATATTATTCCTCCTAATATTTTTTACATATATTATTGTATCAAATATTATGTTAAAAGTCAATATTATGTCAAGTTTTTATGATGATTTTTTTTACAATAACTTCTTAAGTTAATAATACTATTATATTATATCTTTCATACAAAAGAAAAAACTAGATATAAAAAATTCTAGCTTTTCTAATTTTTATTAAATTTCCATGATAATTGGTATAATCATAGGATTTCTCTTTGTTTTAGAAAAAATATAGTCTCTTAAATTTTCTCTAACAGTTGACTTAATTGTTGACCAATCGCGAATCCCTCTTTCTTCACACTTTCTAATTTCATTTCTAACTACCGATTTAACATCATCCATAATATTTTCGGATTCTCTAACATAAACAAATCCCCTTGAAATAACATCTGGTCCTGCTACTACTTCACCTGATGAAGAATCCATAGTTAATACAATAACAATTAGACCATCTTGAGACAAATGTTGTCTATCTCTCAATACAATATTACCTACATCTCCTACTCCTAATCCATCAACTAATACTCTACCATTTGGAACTGTATAAGTAAATTCTGCACTATTTTCATCTATTTCCAAAACTCTACCATTTGAAAGCATAATTACATTATCTTTATCTATACCCATGCTCTGAGCTGTTTCGCTATGAGCAATTAATTGTCTGTATTCTCCATGAACTGGTATAAAATACTTTGGTTTAGATAAAGCCAAAATTAATTTTTGTTCTTCTTGACATGCATGTCCTGATACATGTATATCTTCTAAGGCACTATATACTACTTCTGCACCAATTTGCATTAAATCATCTATTACTTTAGACACAAGTTTCTCATTTCCTGGAATTGGAGTTGCAGAAATTATTACTAGATCATTTGGTGTTATTGTTACCTTTCTGTGGTCACCCGCTGCCATTCTAGTTAATGCAGACATTGTTTCTCCTTGGCTTCCTGTTGTTATAATTACTAATTGTTCATCTGTGTAATTTTTTATCATATCTATATCTATAAAAATGTTTTCTGGACATTCTATATAACCTAATTCTCTAGCAGTTTGTATCATATTTATCATACTTCTTCCACATACTGCTATTTTTCTTCCATATTTTACTGCTGAATTTACAATTTGTTGTACTCTATGCACATTTGATGCAAATGTTGCAACAACTATTCTTTTTGTACAATGTAAAAATAGTTTGTCAAAAACTTCTCCTACTGAACTTTCTGACATTGTAAATCCTTTTCTTTCTGCATTTGTACTATCTGACATTAAAGCTAATATTCCTTTATTTCCTAGTTCTGCAATTCTACCAAAGTCCATCAATTTTCCATCAATCGGTGTATAGTCTACTTTAAAGTCTCCTGTGTGTAATACTGTACCAACAGGTGTTGTTATTGCTAACATTACTGAATCTGGAATACTGTGTGAACTTCTTATAAATTCTATTTCAAATTTTTTACCTAATTTTATTGTTTGACCTTGTATTACTTCTTTTAATTTTGTACTTCTTAGTAGTTTATGTTCTTCTAATTTATTTCTAATTAATCCAGCTGTTAGTCTAGTTGCAAATATTGGAATATTTATTTTCTTTAATAAATATGGCACTGCACCTATGTGATCCTCATGTCCATGTGTGATTATTAACCCTTTTATTTTGTCTACATTTCTCTCTAAATATGTTATGTCTGGTATTACTAGGTCTACTCCTAACATGTCATCTTCTGGAAATGATAAACCACAGTCAACTACAATTATTTCGTTTTCATATTCAAAAGCAGTAATATTTTTTCCTATTTCATGTAATCCACCTAATGGTATTATTTTTAATTTTGGATTTCTAAAAATTGCATTCTCTTTTTCATTATTTCTGTTGTTAGTTTTTGTATTTCTTCTCCTATATGGCCTTTTAGTTGTTTTTTTGTTTTCTTCATTATTGTCTTTTTTTATTATTGATACTTCTTCATTTTGCTTACTATTTGTTTTTCTTGTTCTTGTTGTATTTTTGTTTGTATTTCGTCTTGCATTTGATTTTGTCTCCTTTTTTTCTTCCTTTTTGTCTAAATCTTCTTTCATAATTAATCTCTTTCCTTTCCTTTCCTTTAAGTACAATTTAGTTATACATATAATGTATATTACTGAAATTGTTAATCTCTTATATTTTCTCTTTCTCTAATTTTTAATAATTAATCGTTATTTAAATCTTACCTTCTCTTTTATTTTTTTCAACACTAAAAATTTGTGCTATATTGCACAAATTTTTTATTGAATATTTATATATGGCCTTTTTTGTTCTCTTAACTCATATATAACTTAATAATAAATCCCGATCATTAATTATGGTATTATTATACTCTATATTTTTGCTTAAGTCAAATAATATTATTCATTAATTCATAATTTTTCTTATAATCCATATTACCAAAGTAATTAATTTAAATTTATATATTGTATAAAACTAACCTTTTTTGACTTCTGTTTATAAGTCATTTTATTCTTTATTATATAATATTTCTAATTAAAATTATAAATATAATGCAACTCTAAATCCAATTGTTGTATCGCTTTTTGATGGAGTTTCAACATAACGTACACTTGCTGGTGACATACTAGCTATTCCTTTATAGTTTCCTCCACGTACTACTCTATATTGTGTTTCAAATGCTTCCATCGTCCACTCACTTACATTTCCTGCTATATCATATATATTTTTTTTCATATATTCTTCGCTTGAACCAGTTTGTTCTATATTACTTTCATAATTTCCTTTGTTAGTGCTATCCTTTAAATATCCTTCTGCTTTACCTTTAACATATGAATCATCTATAAAATTTAATACTGCATCCCATTGTACTCCATAACATAATGTACTTTTTACAGTGGTTTTCTTATTTACACTTCCTGATATAGGATTGTTATACATACTTCTTGCAACTTTTACTGCTCCTGAATTTTTGTCGTTTCCTTGTAATACATCTGTTGCTTTTACTTCTGTATCTCCTCCCCAAGATATATTGTTCCATACATTTTGTTTTTTAGATACTGGTTTTATACTTCCATCTTGTATATCTTTTTTATTTTCGTCTTTAATTCCTGCTTCATATCTTGAAATGTAAAATCCTCCATTTTCTTTTACACTTTTATACATTTCTATACTTTCTTTTGTTCCTTTTACTGTATTGTTTTTATTAGGTTTGCCTGGTAATAATTCTTCTTCACTACTTCCTGATTCTCTTGATGGATTTAATCCTTTACTTAACATTTTTGAAAGTTTTTTGTCACTATATCCTTCTATTAAATGAAAGTCTTCATAATTCTTTACTGGTATCCATACAAATTGGCTTTCATTCGTTGTTTTATCTCCTGTTGCATCTTCTATTACAAGCCCATTTTGATATGCTTTTGGATCTGTCCATACTGCTTTTTCTGTATTTATAGCTTTAAATCCTTTTGGTATTACAGGATTGTTATATCCTTTCTCTTTTCCATTTATTGTGCTTTCTTCTTTTGCTACTTGTCCTACTTCTATTTTTAATGTTATACCCCTTT
>CAQPRV010000098.1 GCA_948857205.1 uncultured Clostridia bacterium | reverse complement strand
TGAGGAATTAGAAACAGAACTATTTGAGTATGTTAATTGGTTTAATAATATTAGAATACATAGTTCTCTAAATTATTTAACACCAATTGAATATAAAAAAGTGTCCTTATAAAAATTGTACAAAAAAGTATTGACAATCCATTCTTTAGCATAATTTCCTACTGATTCTACAGTATAATTTTTTTCCTTATTTTTAACTTTATTTTTCTTACTCTTTTCATCTATATTTTTACCCTTATCCTCAATTACACCTAATAAACTATTATTAGGTTCTTCTTTTAAAGTATTTATTGCATATTGATCCATAACTACTAATTTATTTTTTTGTTTTACTATTGTAACATTAGAAATATCATTAATATCTGAATCTAATACTGCCGTAAAAATTTCTTTACCAATATCTTCCTTTAATAATTTTGTTTCTTTACATTTTTTAAATAAAAAATCTTGTACTTCTTTTACTTTAGGAACATAATTTCTAGTATTATCTTCCATCTCCCTATCTTTTAAAGGTTTCATTATTACACACGTCTTTTTATATAAGTTCCAATTAACAAGTGCCTTTTGTGCATCTTTTCTACTTGATATTTTATTAAAATCTCTTTTTAGTAATTCCAATCCTAACTTATTTAATTGTTTCAGATCTTCATTTAATATACTTTTTCCTTCTTTCGAAACTGAATTTCCATTTTCCTTTAAATTATTATAATACTCTTTATTACATTTTAAATAACAATTTAATTGTTCAATAATATTATCTTTTTCACTTTGAGATAAACTTTCATCAACTCTTGTTTCTTCTATTTTATTTATTATATTTTGTTGTCTTTCTTCATTTTCTTTTAAAGTTTCACCTATTCCATACATTTTATTACTTCCAAATCTACATACGTTTGCAATTAATGTATAAAACTTAATACAATCCTCTTTATCTAAGTTCTCTGACAATATATCATATAGAAAAGTTTCTTCTTCAAGTTCTCCTTTTAATAATTTTTCAGTTTTTCCCTCTGTAAAGAAATTCAAAGTTTTATATGAAATATATTCTTTAGCATAATTTGTAGTATTGTCTCCTAAATCTCTAACTTTCTTTTCATAATCTACTGACATTCCTTCCTTTATTTTTTTAATTACTGCATTATAGTTTGGTAGATATTCACTAACTTTATATTTTATTTGAGCAGAATGACATAACTCATGATTAAGTGCTATATAAGCGTCCTCCTTATCTCTTAAAAGTATTTCCTTATTATCTCTTTTTGTTAAACCAGAAATGCCTATTGGTAACTTTTTCCAATTGGGATCTTCCTTATTATATTTTCCTTGTGGAATTATTATATTATTAGGCCAATCTTTGATTTGCGTATAGACAAATTTTTTTTCTTCTTCTGTATATTGTTTTGTATTTTTAATTCCATGAAGGCTAGCGTATCTTGGTGTATTTTCCTCTATCTTATTAAACAATTTTATTACATTCTTTTGTACTTTCTCATTCCCTCCTTCGTAAACAGAATTAAAGTCCTTTTCTTTTACTACCTCTAAAGCCTTTTCTTTATAATTATCAATATGCTGCCTTGGCATATTTACTTTTAGACTATTAAAAAAGTCATCTTTACTTTTATCTTCTACATCTTTTTCAATATTCACATTTTGATTACTTGATGCTATTGTAGAATTTGGTATTGATGAAGCTATACCTATAGATGCTAGAAACATCCATATCGCTCTTTTTATTTTATTATTCTTTGCTGGTAATTTATCCTTATTTCTCATTACATATATTCTCCTTATCATAATTTCTATATATGCTTTACATATTTTTTATATAATCTTAGTGTAAAATTTAATTTTCTAATTCGCGTTCTTCTTCAAAAAAGCTCATATACTTTCCTTTTATATCTTTCGCAAATTCTTTAGTATTACTTCCCCATGCTTCTAATGCATAAGTTTTATCTTGTTTCTTTATTAAAGTATTAATTGCATATTGATCCATAACTACTAATTTATTTTTTTGTCCTACTATCTTTACATTTGATATATCATTTATGTTTGAATCTAACACTGCTATAAAAATTCCTTTATTAATCTTTTCATCTAATAATTTTGTTTCTTTACATTTTTCAAATAATAAATCTTGTACTTGTTTTGCTTTAGAAAGATAATTTTTAGTTGCAATTTCAGTTCTATTTTCATCATATATTGTTCCATGTTGTTTAACCATACAAGTTACTCTATATAAGTTCCAATCAATAAGAGCTTGCTTAGCTTCATTTTTATTAGAAATTTGATTAAAATCTTTCTCAATTAATCCTAAAACAAATTCATTAAATTTTTCTATTTCTTCTCCTTGTACATTTTTACCATTTTTTAATCTATTATTTCCATTTTCTTGCAAACTTTTATAATACTCTTGATTACATTTAAGTATATTATTAAGCTTTTCTAGTTGTATTTCTTTTTCTATCTTTGATATTTCATTATTATTTTTTAATTCTTGTATATTTTGCTTCACAAATAATTGCTTTTTCTTATTTTCTTCTAAACTTTCACACTCTGAATATTGATCTCCATATTTAGTTATATTTGCTATCAATGTATATAATTGAGCTCCTGTTCCTTTTCCATGTCTTTCATCTAACGAATTTGATAAAACATCATATAGAGTTGTATCTTCTTCATATTTTATATCTATCCACTTTTCAACTTCACCTTTTGTTATAAAATTACAATTTTTATATAAATTGTAATCTGAACTATATTTTATTACAGAATAATTATTATCTATATCATCAGTTCTTTCACCATAGTCTACTGATTTCCCTTCCTTAATTCTACAACAAACCTTGTAGTAATTTGGCAAATAATCACTATATAATTGTTTCTTTGTTTTTTGGGTTGTATGTCCTAATTCATGTGCAAATGTTGAATATCTTTCTTTCTTGCCATCATCTCTTATTAATATTTTGTGATCTTTTTGTATTGTCTTCCCTGATTGACTTTTGCCTAATAATTTCCAATATGGATCATTTTCATCATATTTACCTTGAACAAGTATTAAATCATTTACCCATTCTCTTATTTGTGTATACATTAATTTTTTAAAATTTTCTGTATATTGTTTTACATCTTTTACTCCATGTAAACTTGCATATCTTGGTGTATTTCTATCTATTAAATCAAATAAATTTGTGACATATTGTTGTGCTCTTTCATTCCCTCCTTCGTAAACAGAATTAAAACCTTTCTCTCTTACTACATCTAAAGCCATTTTTTTATATTTATCGATATGTTGCATAGGGAGATTTACTCTCAAACTATTAAAAAAGTCATCTTTACTTCTATCTTCTACATCTTTTTCAATATTCACATTTTGATTACTTGATGCTATTGTAGAATTTTGTATTGATGAAGCTATACCTATAGATGCTAGAAACATCCATATTACTCTTTTTATTTTATTATTCTTTGCTGGTAATTTATTTTCTTTATTCATTAAATATCTCCCTTATTTCAAATATTTTAAAACTTATCTTTTTATTGTTTTTTTAAGATTCCTTTTAGATTTTTTAAGATATTTTTAAAAAATTTAATAAATATATTTTCTTTTTTATATTCAATAATATCTGTTTTTGTATTGTCTTTCTTTATTTTATTTTCGAAAATATTAACATTATATTTTTCCTGTAATAACTGTTGATATTTTTTCTCATTATTATTGTATTTTTCTAATAAATTTTCCTGATTTTCTCTATCCCAATATTTTAATAATAAAATAGCAATAAAAGATCTTGTTTCACTTTTAAAATTTTGTTTTTCTATATCAATTGTTTCATCAATATAAAACATATAATTTTCTGATTTATTCTCTCTTATAAACTTTATTAGACTTATTGGTAATTTTTCTATATAAATATTTGGTACATAATTTAAAATCTCATTTACTTCTGTTAATGCTTCTCTATAACTATTTTTCATTTTCTCCACCCTTTTCATTTGTTAATTTTTCTAGTGCTTGATTTACTTCTTTTTCTAATGTATCTATCCATCCATTTATTTCTTCACTTCTTGTCTCAGCAGAAATCTCTCTTAATCCTTGAATTGAAATTCTTTTCTGTGCTGGCATTTTTTCCTTTTGTGGTGGATTGTCTCCTATTGTTACTTCACCACTCACCTTTTGTTCCTTAGTTTCTTGTTTTTTAAATGGTTCATCTAACTTTTTTTCATCATTAATAGTTTTTTCATTCTTAAATTCTTCAGTAACTTCTTCTTTTTGTTCTTCCTCATCTAAATTACTTACATTATCTTTATTTTGAACTTTTTCTTTTTTTGTTTCTGTTTTTCCTTCCTTTTCTTTATTTTCTTTTTCTGTTTCTGTTTTTTCTTCCTTTTCTTTATCTTCTTTTTCTTTTTTTGTTTCTGTTTTTTCTTCCTTTTCTTTATCTTCTTTTTCTTTTTTTGTTTCTGTTTTTTCTTCCTTTTCTTTGTCCTCTTTTTCTTTCTTTGTTTCTGTTTTCTCTTCCTCTTCTTCATTTTCTTCATAATAATCTATAGAATGCCTATTTATCCAAAAATCTCTATATCCTCCCATTTCTTCATACTCAATAGAATGTCTTTTTACCTTACTTGAAATATCATGATATTCTCTAAATTTCATTTCAGAGTCCCATTTATCAATATATTTATATTTACTTTTATCATTTTCTTCTATAATCTGTTCATATTTTTCTTTTGTCATTTCTAGCAATACTTTTTTTTGTTCGTCTGTTAATCCCTTTAAATCATTAAACATTATTGTTCCTGTTTTGCTATTATTATCTATATATCCATATGCAATCTCTCTTTTTCCTTCATCATTAGTATATTCTACACAAGCTAAAATTGTATTTTTATAAGTTATCTTTGGAGTATCTAACTTTTCTCTTGGCTTTGAAGGATCATTTAATTTTACTCTTTTATAAAATATTTCTGCTTTTCCTTCTAACTCCTTTAATTCATACCAAAAATTTGCATCCTCTGCATCTTTTATATCTGTAAAAAAGTGTGCTTCTGTCGGTGTTTTATATATTCCTAAACCTTTTTCAAAATTTTGTAAATTTATTCTTATATATTCTTCCTTTTTTTCTTCTTTCCAATCTTTACTTTCTATAAACTCTGTATATTTTACCTTAACTATTTCAAATAGTTCTCTTTTTTCAGAATCAGTAAACATTTCTAAATTACGCTCTTCTGAATCTTTTAAATAATCTATTTCTTTACTAAATTTTATATTATCTCCTTTAATATAAGCAATAATAACATCATTTTCTAAATTCCCATCAGTATTTTCACTAAGAAATTCCTTATATGCAAATATTTCACGGTTTTTTTCTTCTAATTTTTGCAATTTTTCTTTTGCTATTGTGGTCTCTGCTTCTTCTATTTCTGTTTTTAATTTTAAATTTTCAATCTCTTCAATACTATTTTCTTTATTCTCTACTTCTATTGCAGAACCACTTGTAGTTTCTATTTCTTCTGCTTTTGCTACATTACTTGCTTTTAATATAGTTAAAGCCCCCAATGTTCCTATAAAAAACATTTTTTTAATTGATTTATTATTTACACCTTTAATTTTCATTTTTGTTATTCCTTTCTATGCTTATTACTAATTGCTTCTTACTTTTATATTATACATTTATTATGTAAAAAAACCATAACAATATCATTTCAATATTGTTACAGTTTTTTTACTTCTTATATGAATTTTACATAATAATTAAATTTATAAGCTATCAAATTCTTCTAGTAAATTTTTATACTTAATTAAAAAAATTTGTTTATCTTTTAATGAAATGGAACTTTTTAGTTCATTTAAAAGAATATAAATTCTATTAATTGAATATTGCTTTTTAGAATCTATTGTAGTATTAGACAATAATTGTGAGTAACCTTTAATTGCGTTATTAACATCACTATAGATTTCATTCCAATTATCATTATCTAATTTTGAATAACCTTTTAAAATATTAGATTTTGCTTCTATAACTTTCTTTTCAATTTCTGTACTAGAAGTATTATTTATAAACTTTGGTATATAATCATAAAGTTTTGACAGTTGTGTTAAAGTTTTTTCTTTATCTTCATTTTTTGCAACTTGCATTAAATTATCATATTCTTTATTAAAAGATAAGATATCTTCTTGATTTGCATTGTTTCTATATAAATCTACTGTAATAGTTGGAATCGATGAATATAAATTCTCTATATCTAATTTTATTTCTTCCCAATTTATATCTTCTGTATTATTAGAAAGTACACCTGTTTTTTTCATTTCAAATTTTTGTTCTGTTCCTTTGGTACCCTTTTGAGAATCTGAATTTGAACTTGATTCTGAACCTGAACTATCTCCTTCATTAGATCCACCATTTCCACTTGAAGACTCTTCTCCTTCTTCACTTTTTGAACCTGCACTTTTAGAGCTTTCTCCTCCAGATTGCTCTTGAGTCTTCTTAGTCATCTCTCCATAAGATATTTTATAATTTCTTATTTCTATTCCATTCATCTTATTTAATAAATCTACTATTTTAGATTCTAAAAACTTAATCTCAGATGCAGTTTTATCGCCCTCGTTTTCTGTATTATTTTTACTTGCATTAGTATATATTGTAAGTGCTAAGACAACCATGATTACTAATAAAACTATATAAATAATTTTTTTCAATTTTGTAACCTCCATTTTCTATTTTATCTAGTATTTGCATTTTTTTGCTAGTTTATTCTAGTATAAATATTTATAGTTCTATTTATAATAATAATATAATTTATTTTGGAGATTAATTATGATTGCAACTGTAAATTTGTTTAGTAATAAAAAAGGCGAATTAAATAGGTTTTTAAGTAGTTTTTATAATACTAATATTGATTTAGAAGATAATCTGAAATGGGAAAAAGAATATCAAAATCCTATCGAACTTGCAGAAATTATTGGAATTTTCACTGATAACTCTGATGATTTTTTGCTTAATATGTGGGTCTGTTTAGATAAAAATGTTTTTGTAAATGTTACTAATGATAATGCTGATCAAATAATTCGATACTTATATGAACGTTTTCCTTATTAACAGAGCTAAAATATATACAGATAGAAAAAATTCTAATTGGAAAATATAGAACAAATTAAAGAAAATCAAAGATTTTCTTTAATTTGTTTTCGCCTGATTTGAGTTTCTAACTGTAAGGAGAAAATCTAAAAGGGCTATCGATTTTAGCTTTTACATAATAAGAAAGTATAACTTTACTATTGTATTAAAAAAATTTAAGTAAGGATAATTTTTAAATTTAAAAATTAATCTTCTTCCTTTAACTCTTCAATATCAATATCTGATTCTATAGAAACAGTTTTTTCTAAATTACTTATATTATCATCTTTGTTATCCTCATCTTCACTATTATATAAATAATTTTGTTCCTTTGAATTATCGTCCTCACTAATATTATTTCTTAATTCTTCTTCAACTATTCTCTTTTCATCATTATTTTCTTCATTAACCTTTGTATTTTGTAATTTTTCTAAAGCTTCAGCTTCTCTTGCTTCACTTTCTTTTTGTTTTTGACCACAATTTGGACAATAATTATCTTGCTTTTCTATTTGTTTATAACAATTTTTGCATTGTTTTTTATCCTTTAAATCAAGGCATTCTTGTAATAACTGTTCTATCTCATCTGATAATACATCTATTTTTGTACATTCAGCTTCTAAATCGCCTTTTATTGAAATTTCTTCTTCAGTTATATGTTTTTCATATACTTTTTTCCCAATTTCTTCATATAAATCGCTTACTTCTGACTTTAATTCATTCATCTTTATTTTAAGCCTTGTTTCTTTAGCCATTCTACCTGTTTTATCAGCTGTTATTTTATAGGCTTCACTTGCTTTTTTTCCTAATTTATCAAAAAATTCCAATTTTACACTCTCCTTTTTTATTGATTATGTATATATTATTCATCTTTTGATATATTATTATTCAATTTTAAATAATTATTCACATTTTTTATCTCTAGTCATTAATTCTATAACAGCATCCTTTGGATTTAAATTTTCATAAATAACTTTATATACAGTTTCAACAATTGGCATTTCAATCTTGTGTAACTTACATAATTCATAAGCTACATCAATATTATCAATACTTTCTATAACCATTCCAACCTCTTTTTTTGTTTCTTCCAAACTCTTACCTTGACCAATTAAATAACCTGCTTTTCTATTTCTACTATGTTCACTTAAACAAGTTACAACTAAGTCACCTAATCCACTTAATCCATAAAAAGTATCTTTTTCTCCACCTAATTTAACTCCAAGTCTTGAAATTTCACATAAACCTCTTGTAATTAAAGCTGCAAAAGTATTATCTCCAAGCCCAATTCCAGATGCTACACCAGAACAAAAAGCTATAATATTTTTTAAAGCTCCACCTAATTCAACGCCTTTTACATCATCTGAAGTATAAATTCTCATTTCTTCACACATAAAGGTTTCTTGTAATTTATTTTTTATTTCCTCATCTTTTGATGCAATAACTAATACTGTAGTCATTCCGAGTGAAACTTCTTCTGCATGACTCGGTCCAGATAAAATACCTACTCTTGCTGATGGCATTTCTTCTAATATTACTTCATCTAAAGTTTTTAAAGTATCTTTTTCAAAACCTTTTGAACATATTATTACTGGTTTATTTCCTACATATTTTTTATATTGATTAAATATATTTCTTGTAAATTTAGATGGTGTTACATGTAAAATAAACTCTGCATCTTTTATTACTTCTTCAAATTCTGTATAACATTTTATATTATCACCTAAAATAGTATTTGGTAAAAACTTGCATTTTCTTTCCTCATTTATTAATCTTTTTTCTTCTTCATCAAAAGACCATATTTTTATATTATTTCCCAGTTTTTCTAGATGTATTGCTAAGGCTACACCCCAACTTCCACTTCCTATTATTGCTATATTCATTTTTACTATCATTCCTTTCTTGAAAGACACAAAACAGAATGAATAATCTGGATATTATTCAATCTTAATCTCCTTCTTTATATGCAAAATCTAATTAAAAGAATTGCACTTGTTATATTTTTTTCTTTTTTATATATAATACTACTTTATTTCTTTGACTTTTCTCCAATTTTATTTTCTGTTCCATTTAACATTCTTTGTATATTGCTTCTATGATTAAATAATATAATTATAGCTAATATTACACTATATATAAAATATGTATTTCCGCTTTTTCCTTCTGATAATACCATATAATTTTCATTAATAAATAAAGTTAATACTGGAAATAATATAGCAGCTCCACAAGATCCTAAAGATACCATTCTCGTTAAAGCCATTAATACTAATGCAAATACTAAACATATTAATCCTATTTGCCAATTGCTCATTAATATAATACCTAAAGAAGTTGCAACGCCTTTACCTCCTTTAAAACCGAAAAATATTGGAACGGTGTGACCAATTACTACTGATATTCCTGCTATTTGTACTAATAATTCTTTATTTGAATTTTGAATTATATTTCCTATTATTATTGCAATTGAAATTGCAACTACACCTTTTAAAATATCACAAATTAAGGTTAGTACTGCTGCACCTTTTCCTACAGAACGTAATACATTTGTGCTTCCTGCATTTCCACTTCCTTTTTCTCTAACATCAAAGCCTGCTACTCTTTTACTTATTAAAACTGAAAAATTTACACTTCCTATTAAATATGCTATTATTAAAATAATTATATTTTCTACCATATTATTCTCCTTTACTTAAACTAAAAAATCCTTCTTTTTAAAAACCTTCTTTTTTAGCTTCTTTATCACTTTTTTCTCTCGCAATAATTCTAACTGGTGTACCTTCTAATCCAAACTCTTTTCTAATTTGATTAACAATATATCTCTCATATGAAAAATGAAATAAGTCTTTATTATTTACAAAAACAACAAAAGTTGGTGGTTTTGTAGAAACCTGTGTCCCATAATAAATTTTTAGTCTTTTACCTTTGTCTGTAGGAGGCTGAACTATTGCAATTGCTTCATTTATTACTTGATTTAAAATAGAGGTTGATATTCTCATATTGTTTTGTTCTGTAACATGATTTATTAAATCAAATAACTTGTGTACTCTTTGACCTGTTTTTGCAGATATAAATATTATTGGAGCATATGATAAGTATTTTAATTTTTCATATATTTCTTTCTTATATTTTTCTAAAGTTCCTGTTTCCTTTTCCATTACATCCCATTTATTTACTACAATTATTACACCTTTTCCTGATTCATGGGCTTCTCCAGCAATTTTTGCATCTTGATCTGTTACCCCCTCTGTTGCATCTATTAACATTAGACATACATCTGCTCTTTCTATTGCAAGTAGTGTTCTCATTATACTAAATTTTTCTATTGATTCTTTTACTTTATTTTTCTTCCTAACACCTGCTGTATCTATTAATACATATTTTCCTTTTTCGTTTTCAAATTGAGTATCTATTGCATCACGTGTTGTACCAGCTATATTGCTAACTATTACTCTATTTTCACCTAATATATTGTTAATTAAAGATGATTTTCCTACATTAGGTTTACCAATTACTGCAACTTTTATAAGGTCATTTTCATCCTCATCTTCTGTCTTTTCTGGAAAACTTTCAGATATTTTGTCTAAAACATCACCAATTCCTAAGGCATTTGTTGCTGATATTGGGTATGGATCTCCTATTCCTAAATTGTAAATTTGACCTCGATCAATTCATCTTCTTCGCGGAGACTGATGGCAGCAAGTCCAGTTTTTCTCACATTGACAAAATCCTTAATCGGCGTTTTTTTGACAATTCCATTTTTTGTTGCCATAAACATAAAACGGCCGTCTTTGTACTCTTTGATCGGAATCAGCGCCGTAATTTTTTCGTCAGGCATGAGCTGAAGAAGATTAATAATTGCTGTTCCACGCGCCGTTCTTCCTGCTTCTGGAATCTCGTACGCTTTCAGACGATACACTCTTCCTTTATTTGTGAAAAACATCAGATAGTGATGCGTTGTCGTCATCAGCAGTTCTTCTATGTAATCGTCCTCAATGGTCTGCATTCCTTTAATTCCCTTGCCTCCGCGGCCCTGGGACTTAAAATTATCCGGAGTCATACGCTTAATATATCCAAGCTTTGTCATGGTAATCACAACATTTTCATCCGGAATCAGATCTTCTGTAGAAATATCAAACGCGTCGAATCCGATCGAAGTTCTTCTCTCATCTCCGAATTTTTCTTTTACAATCGTAATCTCTTTTTTAATTACGCCAAGCAAAAGATTTTCATCTGCAAGAATTGCTTTTAACTCTTTGATTTT
>CAQPRV010000097.1 GCA_948857205.1 uncultured Clostridia bacterium | reverse complement strand
TGAGGAATTAGAAACAGAACTATTTGAGTATGTTAATTGGTTTAATAATATTAGAATACATAGTTCTCTAAATTATTTAACACCAATTGAATATAAAAAAGTGTCCTTATAAAAATTGTACAAAAAAGTATTGACAATCCAAGTTTTGACAAAAAATACACAAAAGATATGCTATAAGTAACTAAAGGAATGAAATATATGGATTATACAATAATAGAAAAATTAAAAGAATTAAGAAAAAGTAAAAAAATTACACAAGAACAGTTAGCTGAAAAATTAGATATAAGTCGTTCAAAAGTTTCAAGTTGGGAAACAAATAGAAGAGAGATGAGTATAACAGAAGCAATAAAATTAGCTAATATATACGAAGTTAGTTTAGACAATTTGTTTGAAATGAACAAAATTACAGAAGAAGAATACATGAAAATATCTGATAAATTTTTAAAAGATAAAAATGTTACTCTTGAACAGAAAGTTAAAATTATAGAATTACTTCAAGATAGTTTAAAGCAAAATAATATTAATGAATTTTACGAAAATTACAAAATGACACAAAATGCGACAAAATAGTTTTAAAATATCTATTTTGTCGCATTTTAGGTATGTAAAATTAAAAAGAAAATTGATATAATAAGTAAAGTAGTTCTACAAGGAGAAATATAATTATGCAAGAACAATCAAATAAAATTGGACATTTAAATATGATTCAAGAAATAATTACTAGGATGGGAAATAATTCGTTTTCTTTAAAGCAATGGGCAGTTGGAATAATGATTGCTATATATGCTTTTGCAGGAGAAAATTCTCATAAGGCTGTAATAGTAACAATAATTCCATTGGTAGTTTTTTGGATATTAGATTCATATTACTTAATGATTGAACGTAAATTTAGATGTTTATATGATGAAGTAAGAAAGAAAGAAGAAAAAAACATTGATTTTAATATGAATTTTAATTCAATAAAAGTAAATATGAATAATATAAGTAATTATTCTTTGCTAAAAGTTGCAGTTTCAAAAACAATATTACCATTTTATTTAGTATGCCTTGTAACTACATTAATAATTTATTTTATAAAATTTTAGGAGGATATTATGAAAAGACAAGTATTTTTTAGTTTTGAGTATGTAAAGGACAATTGGAGAGCATCACAAGTAAGAAACATGGGAAAAGTATCAGATAACTCAACATTTAGCGATAATGATTGGGAAGAAGTAAAAGAAAAATCTGATTCGAAAATAAAAGAATGGATAGATGAACAATTAGAAAAAAGATCTTGTGTAGTTGTATTGATAGGTGCGACTACATCTACCAGAAAATGGGTTAAATATGAGATAGAAAAAGCATATGAAATGAAAAAAGGAATTGTAGGCATATATATTAATAAATTGAAAGACAAAGATGGAAATCAAACAGATAAAGGAAGTAATCCATTCTATACATTATTAACAGATGAAGGTGAAAGGTTATCAAAATATGTAGAATGCTTTGAATCTTCATACCAGACAAGTAAAAATGTTTATGACGATATTAGCGAGAATATAGAGGATTTAATAGAGAATGCTATAGAAAAATCTGGAACATATTAAAATAAGGCGAAAAATCAACTCGCCTTTTACTATTTAATTAAAGAATTACTAAGTAACTTAAACCTATCACCAAACCCAGTCCTATAATACTTTTTAGAATCCAAAGTAGCATCTAAAATCCTATTAGCAAACACATCAAACTTAAGCAAATGCCTTTTATCTTTATTACTCAAATTAGCTTCCAATTCTTCAGACCTAAAATCCAGCCAATCTGTCATTAAGTCATTCTCACTATCAAAATTATTATTCCTACTTTCAAAACAACAAAAACATTTCTTATTCATAATCAAAATCTCCATAAATTCAATATAATTTTGAAGTCTTAAGATGCCATAAAAAGTAATAAACAACTTAAACCATAACTGGCTCAATTTGGGCACACTATTTCCAAAAACGAACCCAAAATCACATAAATTTACAAAGTACAAAAATTGGGTACACCCAATATACCAGCAAATACACTGAAAAGCCTTATCTACTAATAGTTTGCAAAAATTCCTCATAACCAAAAACAAGCAAGCTTAATCAGAATTGCGAAATAGAAATAGAAGTAAGACTACAAGCTAATAAGTAGTCTTATTTTTCGTTTTATTCCAGTAAAAACCCCTACCACGATGGAAATAATAAAGATTAAACTATGGAATAATTAAGGAACTTATGGTATAGTAATATCAATAAGGAAATTTAATTGTGGAAGGAAAAATCAAATGAGCAAAATAGTTGAAAGTATTAAAGAAGAATTATTAAAAAGATGCAATACTTATCATGAGAAATATAGTTATGACTTTTGGAATGACCATATAAAGTATGTTGTCAAAAATTCAGTTGAACTTGCAAAAAAATATGATGCAGATATAGAAAACGTTGAATTAGGAGCTTTATTACATGATATAGCAATGCCATCAGAAATTGGACCTAGAGAAGATCATAATGTTTATGGAGCAAAAATCGCTGATGAATTATTAACTGAACTTAATTATCCAGAAGATAGAAAAGAAAGAGTGAAAGAATGTATATTAAGACATAGAGGCATCAAAGACTTACCTAGAAATACAATTGAAGAGCAATGTGTAGCAGATGCAGATGTTCTTGCACATTTTGATTGTATTCCTTCATTATTTCATTTAGCTTTTGGCAAAAATGAAATGGGACTGTCAATAGAAGATGGAACGGAATTTATTAAGAAGAAACTTGAAAGAGATTATAATAAATTGAGTGAAAAAACAAGAGAAGAAATAAAAGATAGATATGAAAATATTATCAAAGTATTGTTTGTAGAAAAATAATAAAGAAACGATTAAAAGGAGTTATATCATATGAAGGTAGAATTTATTAACGACGCTTATACCAATGATGGTTTGAGATTACCTATGATACATTTTGAAAGTGATAAAAAAGATATATGTGTAATATTTATACATGGTATGTGCCAAACAATATTAGATAATTATTTTGCTAGTGTATGTGGAGGGCTTTTATCTAAAAATAGTATAGGTTTTCTTTATGAACATAATAGAGGTCATTCTATAGAGAATGATATATTAATGAAAGATGGCTTTTATAAGAGATGTGGATGTATGTACGAAATTTTTGAAGATTGCATTCTAGATATAGATTTAGCAATTGAAAAATCAAAAGAATTAGGATATAAAAAATTTATTTTAATGGGGCATAGTTATGGATGTAATAAACTGATTTATTACTATTATAAAAAACATCCTAATATTTTAGGATTGGTGCTTGCAAGTGCTCCAGACATGGTAGGTCTACAATTACTTCGACAATCTGATTATGAAGAACTTATTAATGAAGCAAAAAATAATATAGATAAAGGAAATGCAACAAAAATACTTAGCAACTTAGTTGAAGATTATATGTATATGAGTTCGCAAACATATTATAATTGGTTTAAAAAAGATTTAAATCTTGATAATTTACCAGTTATGGCTAATTCGGATAATTGGTTTCAATTTGAAAGTATAGATATTCCGATATTAACATTTTCAGGTTCAGAAGAAACAGATAATTATTTACATTTAGATTTGCTAAAGGATAAAGCAAAAAATTGTAATAATTTTAAATATAAAATCATAAACAAAACAAATCATTTTTATGTAGGTAAAGAAAAAGAAGTAAGTTCGTTAATCTTTGAATGGATAAATGATCTTAGATAGAAGTTAAGAAAGGGATTTGTAAATGAATAATAATTATATAATAATAGGTGATAGTATTACATATGGAATTGGAGATTTTGAAATTGGTGGATGGGCTGCAATGTTTAAAAACTATATTGTGAAAAAACATAATTCAAAAGAATGTAGTAATTACGTTCATGTTGCAGGGTTTCCAGGAGCTACAAGCACCGATATTTTAACTAAAATTGATAGTATATTGAAATCATTTAAACATGAGGAATTTACAAATACAGTTATACTATCTATTGGAGTTAATGATACTCAAGAATTTAATGGTAGCCAAAAGAATAGTATCGAACAATATAAAGCAAATATAGAAAAAATCGCCAAATGTGTTATGGATAATGATTGCAATATGATAATTTTAGGATTGACAAGAATAGAAAGCGATGAAAAGTTTTTGTGGAAACCAAATAAATATTATGATAATGAAATAATAACAGAATATGATAGGGATTTAGAGCTAATTTTAAGCTATGATGCAGAACTAGAAAAATTATGTAAGAATAATAGAATTAAATATATTGCAATGTAAGATATATTGCAAAAAGCGGATTTTATTGATGGGTTACATCCAAACCATAATGGGCATAAGAAAATTTGCAATTATATTATTGAAAGTATAAAATAAGTAATAATAAAAATATTGGTGAAATGTGATTTTTAGGATATAAAACATATGGAATTTTGTGATAAACCTATATTGAAAATACAAGAATTTTGTGATACAATATATACAGAGGTGAAAAGTATGAGTCGTTTAAGGAGAAAAATAGACCAATATTTAATAGATTGGAAAAATGATAAAAACAAAATGCCATTGATTGTAAAAGGTGCAAGACAAATAGGAAAAACTGATAGTATAGAAAATTTTGCAAAAAACAATTATAAAAATCTAGTAGAAATTAATTTTGCAATTGAAAAACAATACTTAGATATTTTCAAAAATGGTTTTGATGTTGATAGTATCTTAAAGAACATTTCTTTTAAAAATCCAAATTTTAAATTTGTACCAGGAGAAACTTTAATTTTCTTTGATGAACTTCAAGCATGTCCTAATTGTGCAACATCATTAAAATCATTTAATCAAGATGGAAGATTTGATGTAATTTGTTCTGGATCGTTGATGGGGATAAACTATAAAGAAATAGAGTCAAACAGTGTTGGAAATAAGATTGATTATAATATGTATTCAATGGATTTTGAAGAATTTTTATGGGCAAAGGGATATAAAGAAGAACAAATTGAAGATTTATATAAATGTATGATTGAAACTAAGCCATTAAGTACAGTGCAATATGATGTTATGATGTCTAATTTTAAAGAATTTATGGTAGTTGGTGGAATGCCAGCAATAGTAAATAGATTTATTTCTCAAAAAAATTATAGTGGCATATTAGAAATGCAAAAACAAATTTTATTAGACTATGAAGAAGATATTACAAAATATGCTCAAGGATTAGATCAAGGAAAAATATTAAGTGTGTATAGAAAGATTCCTACATTTCTGGGAAATGAAAATAAAAAATTTCAAATTTCTAAAGTTGAGAATGGTGCTAGAAGTAGAGAATATATCGGAACAATAGAATGGCTAGATAATGCAGGTATAATTAATATTTCATATTGCATGGAACAACCAGAGCTTCCACTTGGTGGTAATTATAATCCAGATAATTATAGATTATATTTTAGTGATACAGGAGTATTAATTGGTTCACTTGATGAAGAAGCTCAAGATGATTTAAGGAAGAATGAAAATTTTAATACTTACAAGGGTGCCCTTTTTGAAAATATTGTTGGAGATATGCTTGTAAAAGCAGGATATAAATTGTATTTTTATAAGAATGAAAAAGGAACAATTGAAATGGATTTCTTTATAAGAGATAAAGATTCATTAATTCCTGTTGAAGTAAAGGCAAATGATAATGCAACCGCTTCATTAAATAATTTAATTGATAATGATAAATATGAAGATATAAGATATGGAATAAAATTATGTAATAGAAATATAGGATTTAACGGCAAATTTTATACTTTCCCCTATTTCTTAACATTTCTTTTGAAAAGATATCTAAAAGAAAAATAAAAATATAAAAGGTGGGCAAAGAGAAGTTTTTAAAAAAATTCTTTTTACCCACCTTAAATTTTAGGCTTAAACCTAAGAATTTAAAGCACTATTCAGTAACTTAATTCCATCACCAAACCCAGTCCTATAATATTTCTCATTCCAATAAATACAATGTTGTAAAAAATCATCACGCAAATCATCTAAAACATCAGAAACATAATCATTTTTAGAATCCAAAGTAGCATCCAAAATTCTATCAGCAAAAACATCAAACTTAAGTAAATGCCTTTTATCTTCCTCACTCAAATTAGTTTCCAACTCTTCAGACCTAAAATCCAGCCAATCTGTCATCAGGTTGTTCTCACTATCAAAATTATTATTTATACTTTTAAAACAACAAAAACATTTTTCATTCATAATCAAAACCTTATAAAAGTCAATACCAAAATTACCAAAAAAGGGAAAATAATTTTTACCAATTTAGACACCATAGATTAACCACTAGTATTGTTAATATTTTCCATTTTAGACATCATATCTTTAATTCGATAAGATTCTCCTGCAATAT
>CAQPRV010000096.1 GCA_948857205.1 uncultured Clostridia bacterium | reverse complement strand
TTATATCATAATTTTCCTCTGTCCATTTTTATAATCTCTTAATCCGGACAATACTTTTTACAATCTTAATTCTTTTTATGCATTTCATTTCTTCTTTCTCCCTTCTATTATTTTTCTTTTACTTTTGTTAGTACTATTATCTTTCCTAAATTATTTTTCTTGCCATTTCTTTAAGTACTTCTTTTTTATCTTCTTCTGATAAGCCTAATTCATATAAATAAACTGCTCTTTTATCTGCTAATTGTTTTACACCTGTTCCTTTTATTCTTGGAAAACCTTTACTATTAAATATCTCTCTTGCTTTATTTTCTCCGATGCCTCTCCATTCTGCATAATCAAAAGGTGTTATTGTGTCTGGAAGACTTTCAAATGTTACTGTAGATTTCTTTATTTGCATTTATATCACCTCTTTTTTCAATTGATGGAATGACTTCATTTTTCTTTAATAATTCATATAAGAATAATCTTCCTTTTTGTGTCCATTTTGTATTTAGTTTTGTAAAACCTGTTCCATCTTTATGTTTCAAATTAATTGTTTCACTTGATGTATATCCATGTTTTTGATATTTTGAATATAAAAACCATTGATTTCCTTCTTTGTATTGAACTCCCAATTTATGTGATAATTTGTTCATTTCTGTAGCTGACATTCCATAATCTTTTGCTATTGCCTTTATTTTTATTAGACTTTTATTTTGCAATATTATATCTGTATAGTCTGCTTTTGGTTTCAATTCTCCAATTAATTGCTTTTGTTGTGTGTTCTCTAGTTGTAATACATTCAATTTATTTTCAGCTATCTTTAATACTCTTGCCATTATCTTTTCTGGACTATTAAAATCTTTCTCTACCTGTATAAAATATTTTCTTACTTCTTTGCCTTTTTCATTTCTCTGTATCATTGCTATTTCTTTTGCCATATCTAATTTGATTGCATGGTCAAATCTTTCTTGATAACCTCCGTTTGCAATTGGACATTTTTGACTAACTGTACAAAAATCAATATTTTCATTAAATCCATATTCGCACATTCTATCAAACCATTTTTTGTAATCTGTTTTCACCTCTAATGCTTCGTGTAATTCTCTACCATTTACTATTGGTTCTTGATTTTCATTTACTTCAATTTTAATTAAATCTTTCATTTGTTTTTATCTCCTTTCGTAATTTGTATTTTTGCTATATTCAGTTGTTTAATTAAATAATTTGTTTCTTGTATACTTAGTCCATTTGCTAATTCTAAAATTTGTTCTAATATACCTTTATTAGTTATAATTATTTCGTTATCATCTAAATAACCACATATTCGCATAAGCTCTTGATATGTTGTTATTCCCTTTGAAGCATTAGCTAATTTTTCTAATATTTTTCGAGTAGGTCGATTATCTAGTTTCATATTCATATATTGAGATAAATATGTTCTTCCAATATTAGATTTTTGAGAAAATTCTTCTTGAGAATTATAAGTTTCTTTTATATTTTTTATTATTTGGGCAAATTTTTCTTTATCAAATAAATATATTTTATTCATTTACTTTCGTCTCCTTTTCACATCATTTTGACGTTTTTTTAATTAAAAAAATATCTGGAGCTAACTTTTCAATTTTCTCATTAAACACTGTTTCAAACATTTTGAAATATTTTGGATTTATTCCTCGTTTACCATTTTCTATATTACAATACTGTTGTTGTGACATTCCTAATATTTTGGCAATTTTACTTTGACTTCTATTACCTCTCAGCTCTCTCATTCTTTTTCTCTGCAATTTTATATCCCTCCTTACGTCATATTGTTGTATATAATATATAACAACATTCTGACGTTGTCAATATTTTTTTTAAATTTTTTTATTTTTCTTATATTTCCCTTTATGCTCTAGGAAAAAATAATTTTTTTTAGAGCATATACATCATTTTGGTGTTTTATGTTTACTACAACACCTTGTTGTGATATAATATGGTTTGGAGGTTTATTATGTTTAGATTAGAATATTTAAGAAAAGAAATTGGATTAAGTCAAGCTGAATTTGCGAAAAGAGTTAATATGACACAACAACGAATTAGTGCTTATGAAAAAGGAAAACGAGAACCAGACATAGAAACCATAAAACAATTTGCTAATTTTTTTAACGTATCAATTGATTATCTGCTTGGAAAAAACGATATACGAATCTCAAAACAAATAAACTTAAGTGAAGATGAAGTTGCTTTTGCTAGCAAAATAATTAAATTAAATAAAGAAAATCAAGAAACACTAAAAAGTATTATAGATGGCTTATTTGCCAAGCAAGAATTAGAACATAATAAAAGAAAAAAATGTGAATTAAAAGGAGATAATAAATGAAAAATGATAATTTGTACAAACTTACTTGGTTTGAAAAACTTTGCTTATTTTCTATTAAAGTTTTAAACTTTTTTATATTTATATTTTGTTTCCAATATATATTTTCATATAAAAGTGGAAATATTATAATTTCTATTATATGTCTTTTGATTTGTGTTTTATATTTTGGCTGGTATCTTGCTAATAATAAAATTAGTCAGAAAATTGGCAGCTTAATAGAATCAAATGAAAGACTAAATAATATTGCAAGCAAATATATAGATACTGCAATAGTTAAAGACAATAATAGCACAAAATAATTCATATGTGTTATAATTATAAATTTACAGACATAAAGTATCAATTTAGATACTTTATATTTTTTAAGGAGGTCAAAAATGGCTAAACGAGGAAATGGAGAAGGAACAATATACTTTTCTGAAAAATTAAATAAATGGGTTGGTCAATTTACTGCTGGTAGAAAATCGAATGGAAAATTAAATAGAAAATCAGTGTATGGGAATACTCGTAAAGAAGTTAAAGAAAAAATGACTAAGGCTTTAGCAGAAGTTCAAAAAAATACTTATATCGATAATGTTGATATTACAATAGGTCAGTTAGGAGAAGAACTTATAAATAATAAATACGAAAGTAATAATATAAAAGAATCTACATATGGAAGATTACTTGGTACGTTCAATCATATAAAAGAAAGCAATATTTATAATGCAAAAATACAAAAAGTAACACCTCAAGAACTTCAAGATTTTATAAACACAAAAAAGAAATATGCTAACTCTTATATCGATAAAATATATGAATTGTTAAGTAGCATATTTAAAGAAGCTATTAATAGAGATTATATATATAAAAACCCTTTAAATAGAGTTTTAAAACCAAAGTCAGATAAACAAGACAAAAAAATAGAAGCTTTTACTATTGAAGAACAAAAGCAATTTTTAGAAGCTATTAATGGAGAAAAATACAAAGATATTATGATTATTGCATTATATACAGGAATGAGAATTGGAGAATTGCTAGCTTTACAACCTGATGATATCAATTTAGAAAAAAATACTATCTATATAAATAAAACTTTAACTAAAAATAAAGACGGAAAGGTAATGCTAGGAGAAACAACTAAAACATATAACTCTTGCCGCGAAATTCCAATTACATTATTATTTAAATCAAATTTAGATAATTCACTTAATAATTTAATTCCCAATAGAAATAATCTGATTTTTACTCATTCTAATGGCAATATAATTGCTCCATCAACTATAAACATATCCTTTAAGAAAATATGTAAAAATGCTAATATACATTGTACAAAACATAAAATAAATAGAAAGGGTAAAACTATAAATTTAAATACAAGTGATTGTAATACTCATATGTTAAGGCATACATTTGCAACTAGATGTATTGAAGCAGGGATGTCTGCACCTGTATTGCAAAAATTATTAGGTCACAAAGACATTCAAACTACAATTAATACATATACATCTGTATTTGATAAATTTAGAGACAATGAGATTGACAAATATATAAATTATATTAATGCATTAAATAGCTAGTTGCATTAAAATTGCATTATTTTAAAATAATAAATATCCTATAACTATTGATATTACTTAGTTATAGGATACTTTACTTGTGGTGGGCAGGGAAGGATTCGAACCTTCGTACTCAAATGAGAACAGATTTACAGTCTGCCGCCTTTAGCCACTCGGCCACCTACCCAATTAAATAAAATTTTCATTAAGAATTTAATTCAAAGTAGTATAAAAAATATGGTGCTCCCTCAAGGATTCGAACCTTGGACCCACCGGTTATGAGCCGGTTGCTCTGACCAACTGAGCTAAGGGAGCAACTATATATGTTTAACACAAGACAAAGTATAACCCATTTTAAGATAAATGTCAATACAATTTAACAATTTTTTATAAAAAAAATTGTATATGTGTCAATGATGTGCAACAAACTTTTATAAAAAAATGTGTATATGTGTTATAGTTTAATAAATAGCTATAAATGATAAAATAAAAGTAACCAAAAAAGGGAAAATAAAAATTACCAAAAATGGTTACTTTTTTGATACAAAAATAATAGTTTGATATACTCTAA
>CAQPRV010000095.1 GCA_948857205.1 uncultured Clostridia bacterium | reverse complement strand
AACACAAAAACTATTAAACTTAGAAACAAACCTACACAAAAGAATAATTGGTCAACAAGAAGCTGTAAGTAGTATATCTAGAGCTATTAGAAGAAATAGAGCAGGCTTAAAAAGCACAAAAAGACCACCTTCATTTATTTTTGTTGGTCCAACAGGAGTTGGTAAAACAGAACTAGCAAAAAGTTTAGCTTATGAAATGTTTGGAAGTGAAGATTCTATTATAAGAATAGATATGTCAGAATATATGGAAAGTCACTCAACCTCTAAACTAATTGGAGCACCTCCTGGATATGTTGGATATGAAGATAGTGGACAATTAACAGACAAAGTAAAAAGAAAACCATATTCTATAATACTATTAGATGAAATTGAAAAAGCACACCCTGATGTATTTAATATACTTCTACAAGTATTAGATGATGGTAAATTAACTGATAGTCAAGGAAATACTGTTAACTTTTCTAATACAATTATTATAATGACATCAAATGCTGGTTCAAATTTAAATTCAAATTCAATTGGATTTGGAAAACAAACCTTAGATAAAGGTAAAGTAATTGACAATTTAAAACAAGTATTCAGACCAGAATTTTTAAATAGAATTGATGAAATTGTAGCTTTTGATCCTTTAACAAATGAACAATTATTAGAAATTGTTGACCTTATGCTAATTGATACAATCAAAGCTTTAAAGGATAAAGATATAAAAATGAAGATTACTGATAAAGCCAAAAATTTCATTTTAGAAAAAGGAACAGATATTAAATTTGGAGCAAGACCTTTAAGAAGAGCTATTCAAAAATATGTTGAAGATGAGTTATCTGAAAAAATATTAAAAAAAGAACTATTAGATGGTCAAACTGTACAAATAGATTTACAAAATAAAGAATTAAAATTTGAAGTAAAATAGGTGAATATTATATGTTAAAATATATACCAAATGCATTAACTGTTTTAAGATTTTTGTTAATTCCTTTTATTGTATTTTATATATTTACTGGAAATTATATTCTAGCTTTTATATTTTTTACAATATCAGGAATAACAGATATTTTAGATGGTTTTATTGCTCGAAAGTTTAACTTAATTTCAAACTTTGGTAAATTAATGGATCCACTAGCAGATAAATTAACACAAATTGCTACTCTTGCATCTTTAGTTGTAAATAAAATTATTCCTATTTGGATTTTATTAATTGTTTTATTAAAAGAATTTATTATGATTGTTGGTGCTTCTTTCCTATATGGAAAAGATGTTGTTGTTTATAGTAAATGGTATGGAAAACTTGCCACAGTTTTATTTTATGTAGCAATTGTTATCTCTTTATTATTTAAACAATATGAATCTTCAGGAATATGGAAAAACTTAGATTTTGGATTATACTGTTTAGCTTTAATTGCAACAACCTTTTCTTTGATTATGTATGTTAGGGATTTATATAGTAAAGGTTTTATTGACAAGCAAGATTTGAAAAAAGAAGTTACTGTTGATAAACGAGAAAAAAAGAAAAAATAAATCTTATAAAAAAATAAGGGGAGGTAAATTTTATGAAGGATGAAAAGGATATAGAAATAGTTTCTGGAGATGGCTCAAACTTAGAAATATCACCTGTGTATGATCATTTAAATGCTGGTACACCTAAATCTACAAACAAACCTAAAAATATTGTTGTTCCTAAAGAGTTAAAGGATAAAGATAAAAAAGAAAAAGATAAAAATAACACTGAAAAAGATAAAAAATAATCACTTCATACAAATTGAAGTGATTATTTTTTAATTTATTCTTCTACTGGCTCAAATAAGTCTTTACTTACTCCACATAAAGGACATGTCCAATCTTCTGGTAAGTCTGAAAACTTTGTTCCTTCTTGTTCTTCATCATATATATATCCACATACTGTACATCTATATTTCATGTAGTTCACCTCCTATATTATAAGGCTTGCTAATTTTTCAAGATTAGCAATATCTTTTTCTTTCATTGTTGATTTAATTGTAACTGTCTCATCAATTATATCAATATCTTTCATATCTTTTAAAATTTCTTTTATTGCCTTTTCAGCTGATGGAGCCCATGAACCATTTTGTAGAATTCCAATTTTTCTATTTTGATAGTTTCTTTCTTTTAAATGATATAAAAATTGTTCCATTGGTGTAAATACACCAGCATTATAACTTGATGCAGCTAATACTATTTTTCCATATCTAAATGCATCTTCTATTGCTTCTGCCATATCTGTTCTTGCTAAATCAGTTAATATAACTTTTTTAACTCCTTTTTTTTCTAGTATTTGTGCTAGTTTTTCTGCTGCTTTTAATGTATTTCCATGAATAGATGCACATGCTATAAATATTCCTTCACTTTCTGGTTTATAACTACTCCAAAGGTCATATTTCTTTATATAGTGTTCTAGGTTTTCTTTTAAAATTGGTCCATGTAAAGGACATATCATTTTTATATCTAAAGTTGATGCTTTTTTTAATAAGTCTTGTACTTGTTTTCCATATTTACCAACAATTCCAAAATAATACCTACGTGCTTCACAATCCCAAGCTTCATCTGCATCTAAAGTTCCAAATTTTCCAAATCCGTCTGCTGAAAATAGTATTTTTTCTTTTTGCTCATAGGTTACCATTACTTCTGGCCAATGTACCATTGGTGCCATGAAAAATTGTAAGGTGTGTTCTCCTATATTTAAGGTATCTCCTTCTTTTACTACTATTGTTCTATTTGTTAAGTCTAGGTCGAAAAAATTTGGTAACATATTAAAAGTTATTGCATTTCCTATTAATTTCATATTTGGATATTTTTCTGCAAGTAGCCCTATGTTGTATGCATGATCTGGTTCTAAATGTGATATTACTAAATAGTCTATTTGTTCACCTATTAATTGTCTTTCTAAGTTTTCTAACCATATATTTGTAACTTTTTTGTCTATTGTATCTAGTACCACATTTTTATTGTCTTTTATTAAGTAAGAATTATAGGACATTCCATTTGGTACATGATATTGTGATTCGAATAGTCTTATATCTTTGTCATCTGCTCCTATATAATAGATATCTTTTGATATAATTGTGTCCTTCATTTATTTCTCCTCTCTATAGGATTATGCCTTTTTTTTTCTATAATATTCTTAATTTTTGAATATATCCATTGTATTTTGTAACTAAACTGTTAGTGTCAAATAAAATTTGTCCACCTTGTATTCTCCATTTTCCTTTGTTTTCAACTAGGAAGTTTATTACTTCTTCTTCTGTGCTTAACATAGATATTACTTTATCTATAGATGTTTCTAATTCTTTTTTTTGTGAATCTGACATTTGTATGTCTTTTTTTAGTAATTCTCTGTATAATTCAATAGATGATGAATCTTTTGTTTCTGCTTCTATGTATGAATTGATTTTTT
>CAQPRV010000094.1 GCA_948857205.1 uncultured Clostridia bacterium | reverse complement strand
TTTATGATGATATTTTCTGGGGAAATTTGATATAATCTGATATTTTCTGATATCTTAAAAAGCACTACCCCTTTCGAAGCAATGCTTTTCATAATTTCTAAATATTTAATTCTTTTAATCCCACTTTATATTTTAACATATCTTTTTTATTTTGTTTGCTGAAATTTGTCGAATATAAAAAGAACTCTTTATTTTTAACTCATTTTATTTCAATTTTGCTTGTATCGATATCATCAGATATTATATGTAAATCATTAGTATTGGCTATATTTATAATAACATTATCATTAAAATCTTGATTTGCATCGATTGACATTAATTTTTCAATTGAAGCGTCTGCAAATCCGTCGCTAATTAATTTACATCTGTCTAGTATATTATTTATTAATGTAAGATATAAAAATTTATTATTTTCAACATATTTTTGCGAATTTCTATAATCTTTCTTATAATCTTTCCAATTATACTTTTTCTTATATTTATTAAAATAATTTTTATGATATACATTTATAAATTCAGAAACAACAGTACATGGAATAAATACATCACATCCAATATCAAGTACATTTGCTAGTATTATACTCAAACTTTCTTTTTTAGTGTTCTTTTGCTTAGTTGAACCATCTCCATATGAATAAATTAATATATTTGTATCTACAATATATTTATTTTCTTTTTTAGGAAAATGTCCTCTTTCTACTATTTTATTTGCTATCATCATTGTCATCTATATTTACCTCTTTATAATTTTCTATAACTTTTATTATAGTCATTTTTATTAACTCATTAATATTTTTCATACTGAAATATTTATTTAAATCAGCCCTATCATAATTTTCATATAATGCTTCGATTATTTTATTCGCAAAAGCTGTATTAACTGTTTTTATATTATCAAAATCAATGATTATATTTCTATCTCCTTTATAATTTTTTAATATCTCATGTGCTATCTTCTCTCCATCTTCGGGATTATGTGCATATTCATTACCCACAAAATCTTTAATTTTTATTTCATAATCAGACTTAAACATATATACATTCCTTTCTAAAACTCTATAAAATTTTTCTCTTTTCTAATATTTTTAAACATATTTTCAATATTTTGTATAGATGTATAATCAAATTCTACACTTATTATAGTTCCATCAAAGTTTTCTTCACTTATAATTTCAATTTTTTCATTATAATTAAATTGTCCTTTTGACGATATTATACTTATATTTCCATCATGTTTCTTAACAAACTCAAAAATATCATATAACCCAAGTCCACCTGCATTTTCTATTTTAGTTGAATTTCCCTTCTTTAATGACCACTTTATACACTCTATATCATTCATATTTTTATCTGTTCTATTTCTAACATTATATGGTATTCCAATTCCTAAATCTACTAATAAGATCTTTATTTTATTTATTTTAGGATATTTTTGTCCACAACAAAAAATATTATGTGTTCTCCCGTGTGTTCTCGCATTGACAAATATCTCACTTAAAAATAAACAAATGTAGTCAATTTCTTCTTGTTTAAATTCTATCTTCTCATTTAGTTCTTTTTTTATATAATCATCAAAGCAATTTAAATTATTATTATTTAATTCTTCATTAAAACATTTATATTCAATTGATGTAATTTTAGTATTGCCATTTTGCATATTAATTATTTGTTTTGAAAAACTGTTAGATTGAAATGTATTTTCAATATTTTTAGAACATGCAATATATATATTTTCTTTGTTGTATTTATTTTTTGTATTATAGCAAATTGCACCCAATAATGCAACTAATTCACCAGACATCCAATTAGTATCTTTAAAATTCAAAGCAATTTCACTATCTTTAATAACTTTCATTTTATTGTAAATTCTAATTAATTCATTTATATCATTAAAATTGTTATTTATTTTTTTGGGAAAATGATAAATATACAAAATATTTCTCCTATTTTTATTTTTTATAATTATTATCATAAAAATAGTTACTTTTCAATATTTTTGACATAAAATTCTACAAATTTACTAAATATTTTTAATATAAAAATTTTTCTCTCTACATTATAGACATTATTAATTACTCTAAAAATCAAGCTTTAAACAAAAAAAAGACAGACTAGAAATTAATCTAGCCTGCCCCAAAAATATTATGAAATTGTATATTTTCCAATATTCTTTATAATATAGTTAATATCCTTCTCCACTGACTTAATTGATAATCCTAATTTTTTGGATATATCCTCTAACGTTTTACCTTCAATATATAATTGAATTATCTTTTCTATTCTCCGTTTTCTTTTTAAGGTTATCATAATATTTACCTCCATACAAAATATTCCTTTTGTTTATTTATAGTTTCTATACTTTAGATTTTAACATATTTACATAAATTTTGCAAATTTTCATTTTTATTTTATCTGCTTTCTATTTATAACTATTTACATTTATATATGCTATTCTGCCAGTTTGTTTTACTTTAACTTTATCAATATAAGAATTAACATGTTGTAAAATTGTTACTGTAGTATTTGCTTTATATTGATATTTATATCCGCTTAAATTTGATTTTGAGTATAATGTACATGCTTTTAATTTCTTAGTTTGTCCTACTGTACTTTTATTTTTACTAATTACTATATTTGTATAATTGTTATTATTTATATATGCTATTCTTCCTGTTGCATTCACTCTTACTTTGTCTACATTAGAATTTATATTTTCTAATATTGTTATTGTTGTATTTGCTCTATAATTGTACTTTATACCTGTTAAATTTGAATTATAATATAAGATACTATCTTTACTTAGTTTCTTTGTTATTCCTATCGTATTTTGTATTTGTGCTGGTTTATTAATTTGTGTTACTTTATTAATATTAGTTGTTAAATATTCTGAACTTACCCAACCTTTATCTGTTCTTGACCATGCTCCATTTATTTCATAAATTGTTACTACCGTTCCATATTTATAACTTCCTATTATACTTCCATTTGGATTACTTCTTATATTTAATCCTATTTTAGCCTTTACATATCTTGTATAATTTGCAGTTACTACTGGTTTACTATTATTTACTGGTATTTCTTCATCATGAGCATAACAGAAAAACATTTTTGCATTAGCATATGTTTTAAAGTTATCTACTGTTACATATACAGTATTCCCTCTTACTGTTGCTTTTCCTCTTCGTGTACTTGTTTCAAATTTCCCAGCATACAAATAAGGGTCATATACTTGTATTGTATTTCCTTCTAATTTTGTTAATACTATGAAATGTCCTCCTGTTGTGAATAATCCATTTCCTACACTTACTACTACATAGTGATTATTTCTTAGTAATTGTAATGCTTTTTGTATATCTGATGTTTCTGTATATCCTATATTAAATTCATCTGCTACTGCTCTAAATGCTGACCAATATGTACCCTGATTTGAACTTCTATATCCATATTTAACAAATAAATCTGACATCTTATCTGGTGTTATTGTTCCTTTACATGCCGTTACTATCATACTTGCACTTGTTGGGCCACAACCGCTAGTTCCTATTGTCTGTGTTCTATTGTTTATACTAGAATACATTTTATTTGACCATCTATTATCTATTTGTGAATAATATGTAAGTCCTTTATA
>CAQPRV010000093.1 GCA_948857205.1 uncultured Clostridia bacterium | reverse complement strand
TTCCATTATTGTACAATTGTACCATTTGTAATTTAAATTCTTCTGTAAATTCCCTTCTTTCTCTTCTTGACATGTTAATACCTCCATTTTTATTTTAACATGTCCTTATCTTTTTTGTCTAATTTATTATAACCAATCCAACTTGTTGACAAATATAAAAAAAGCAAAATACTTCTGTAATTTTTTACATCCATATTTTGCTATGTCTCATTGATGCTATTAAAAAAATATTCTATCACAAAATTCCATTTTATATTTTAAGTATTTAAAAAATATTCTATACTATTTATATATTGATCTTGTGCATTTAGACATGTATCTATTAAATATCCTTTTTCTTTATTACTTTGATATTGATTTAATCCTCTATAATAGAATAATTTGTCTTTGTCTAAAATAATAAATGGTACTATATTATTTTTCAAACATTCCTTAAACATTATAATTCTTCCGACTCTTCCATTTCCATCTTGAAATGGATGAATCTTTTCAAATTTTACATGAAATTCAATTATTTCATTGATAGTTATTTGTTTTAAAGAATTATACCATTCCAGCAATTTTTTCATATCATTTTCAACATTTCTTGGATTTGTAGTTTTTAATCCTCCTACTTCATTTGGTAGTTTTTTATAATTACCAATAACAAACCAATCTTTTCTACTATCTGATGTCCCTTCTTTTAATATCTTATGAAACTCTTTTATCATATCTTCAGTTAGTTTTTTATCTGCTATATCTAACATATAATCTACTAATTTAAAATGATCAGCTGTTTCCAAAACATCATCTAAATTAGTAATAGAATCTTTTTCTGCTATCAATGTATTAGTTTCATAAATATATCTTGTCTGATCTTCTGTAAGTTTACTTCCTTCAATATGATTTGTATTATATGCAAAAGTAATTTGGGTGTTATGATATAAATTACCTTTTAATTTCATATTTTTTTGTTCTCTTAATACCTCTAAAATGTTTATCTTCGAAATATCAAAATGATCTTCTTTTAACAAATCATCAATTGAAATATCAAATATTTCTGATAACTTTTTTAGGGATTCAATATTGGGTTCTAAAGCTCCAGACTCATATTTAGAAACTGTAGCTGATTTAACTCTCAATAGCTCAGCAATTTCTACTTGTGTCATCTTCTTGCTTTCTCTATATAGTTTTATTTTTTCTCCTAGCATAATAAAAACTCTCCTTTTTTACTTCGATAATATTATATCATATTATTTCCAAAAAAGAAAGTTTTTATCATTTATTCTTATATTGTTTCCATAACAGATTTTTATTAATTGTCTTCTATTTTCGTTCCAGTTTATATTCTTCGCTATCTTCAGCAACTTTAAGTTCAGGTTCTTTAGTTTTCATTTCATCATCATATTCATTTTTCATAATTCTATATATAACATTTCCTAAAGAATTCATAATTGCATCATAGAATTCTTTATTTTCAAACAACTTCTTATATGAAATTGCACTTTCTTTATAACATTTTGCTGTTTTCTCACTAAATACTTTAGGAAATACTGATTTTGTAAACATATCTTCATTATTATTTTTAGCTAAATTTTTAATTGTTTTGTCTTCCATAATAGTATTCATAAGATTTTCTACTATACGGTTATCTCCATCTGTAAATTGTCCAGAATATAATTCATTTACTTTTTGAATTACTTCATCAAGTAATCTCTTTTCTGGTAATACTGCTATTTGTACTTTTGCTCCTTGTGGTTTTATCATTCCAGAAGTTTCTTCTGTTTTTCTTAAAGATACACTTCCATCAAAAGTTTGCTTTAAATTATAGTATGTAAGTTTAACTGTTCCTTCCAAATCTATTACATCTATTTTGTTCTTTGGTAACAATTTTTCTACATATCTTAAATACATATAAATTTTATGTAAATCTTCATCTCCCATATAGGCAATTTGTGTTATATATGAATAAAATCTATTAAAAATTCTTACTTCTCTTCTAAAGCTTTCTCTTTGTTCAATATCTAATTTATTGTACAAATCAACTGTTTCTTTGACACAACTTGTTAATTTTCCAAAATCATTTTCATTTTGTTTTCCATTTTTTAGATACATTTTACAAAATTTCTCTACATTATCATCATACCATAATTTATAGCTTCTTAATATATTTAACTTATCATATATAACATTAGGATCTGTTTCTTTTTCTAAAACTGAAACATCATAAAATGGTTTAAAAGCTTCTTGCATATCTTCTGCCTTATTTACAAAATCAATTACTAATGTATCATCTTTTCCTTTACACATTCTATTTAATCTTGATAATGTTTGTACTGCTTTTATTCCTGATAACTTTTTGTCAACAAACATTGTATGTAATAATGGTTCATCAAATCCTGTTTGATATTTTTCAGCAACTACTAATACATTAAATTCATCTCCATGAAAGTATTCTTTTGTCTGGGATTCTTTTATCTTCTTACCATCTCTAGTTTTATTCATACCGCTTTCTGTAAAGGCTTCTCCACCATCCTTAACTTCTCCTGAAAATGCTACTAAAACATCTAAATCATCGTAGCCCTTTTCTTGTATATATCTTTTCATTTCAAAGAAATATCTTACTGCATGTAATCTTGATGCTGTAACAAGCATTGCTTTTCCTTTACCACCAATTTTATTTTTAGTCACTTTTCTAAATTGTTCAACTATTATTTGTGTTTTTTGTGTTATATTTATCTCATGTAAACTTTCAAATTTTTTAATATATTTTGTAGCATAATTTTCTGGTACTTCTGGATTATCTGGTATTTTCTTTGCAATTTTATATATAGATTCATAAGTCATATAATTGGCTAATACATCTAATATAAATTCCTCTTCTATAGCTTGTCTCATACTATAAATATGAAATGGTCTAAAAGTTCCATCGTCTTGTTTAGTTCCAAATAGTTCTAGCGTTTTTCCCTTAGGCGTTGCTGTAAATGCAAAGAATGATAGATTATCTTGCTTTCCATGTGTAGCTAATTCTTCTACTATTTTATCTTCATAATCTTTTTCATTTTCTTCTGCTAGTGCTTCTAATTCTGCATATTTCTTTAATGCTTCATCTCTATCAGCTAATGCTATTTTTAATTTCTTTGCAGAGTTTCCTGTTTGGCTTGAATGTGCTTCATCAACTATTACAGCAAATTTTTTTCCAGCAGTATCTGATACATCTTTGTATATTACTGGAAACTTTTGAAGTGTTGTTATAATTATTCTTTTTCCATCATTTATAGCATCTTTTAAATCTTGTGATGTTTTATCATCATCTATTTTCACAACTACACCTTGTTGATGTTCAAATTGATATATTGTATCTTGTAATTGTTTATCTAATACAGTTCTATCTGTTACAACTATAATGGAATTGAATATTGCATTATTATTTTTATCATGTAATCCTGAAAGTCTATGTGCAAGCCATGCTATAGAATTAGATTTTCCAGAACCTGCACTATGTTGAATTAAGTAGTTTTGTCCAACTCCACAATCTCTAACATTCCATATTAATTTTCTTACAACATCTAATTGATGATATCTAGGAAATATTATATTTTTCTTTTCAATCTTTTTTTCTTTACCATTTTTATGTTCTATTTCTTCTTTGACTTCTAGGTGTACAAATTTTTGAATTATTTCCATAATAGAATCTTTTTTTAATACATTTTTCCATAAATAATCCGTAGTGTAACCATTTGGATTAATTGGATTTCCTGATCCACCAACATTTCCTGCTCCATTTGATCCTTGATTAAATGGTAGATATCTTGTATTTGACCCTGCCAATTTTGTAGTCATCTTTACATCATAATGGTCAACAGCGAAATACACTATTATTCTTGAATTAAATTTAAATATCAATTCTCTAGGATCTCTGTCATACATAAATTGTTTTTGTGCATTTTCTGAACTTTGTCCTGTTATTTGATTCTTTAATTCTAAAGCAACTAATGGAATACCATTTAATAGTAAAACTATATCAATTGAATTTTCATTCTGAGTAGAATATTTTAATTGTCTTGTTTCATTTAAAATATTCATCTCGTATAATCTTCTATCTTCTGAATTTAAATTTGTTTCTGGTTGAAAATATGCTAGCTTAAACTTGTGACCACGATCTGTTATTCCATTTCTAACAACATCTATAATTCCTCTTTGAGCAACTTCTTCATTAAATCTTTTTATTAATCTATTTTCATAGTCATCTGGAAATGATTTTTTATATCTTTGGATTGGTTATAATAAATTAGACAAAAAAGATAAGGACATGTTAAAATAAAAATGGAGGTATTAACATGTCAAGAAGAGAAAGAAGGGAATTTACAGAAGAATTTAAATTACAAATGGTACAATTGTACAATAATGGAA
>CAQPRV010000092.1 GCA_948857205.1 uncultured Clostridia bacterium | reverse complement strand
TGACTTAGCGTGTCGATAAAGTCGACACGCTAAGTCGAAAACAAGTTTTCGACTTACTAAAGCAGAAGAATAAACAGCTTGTTCCATCGGCTTAAAAGCCTTGAAACTCGCTGTTTTCCTCAGGTGGGCAAAGCCCCCCTTGCGGATTAAAATGGGGAGTTGCACTCCCCAAACCCCTTGCTTTTTACAGCAAAAGTAGGTTTTTTGACAGATTGAGACAGTCAAAATAACTTTGACTGTCTTTTTTGATTAAATAAGGAGGAATTATACTATGGCAGTAGATTTAAAGGGAAGAAGTTTTTTAACATTAAAAGATTTTACAGCAGAAGAAATTGAATATTTTATTGATTTAGCTATGGAGCTGAAAGAAAAAAAGAAAAAAGGCATTTATGAAAAAAGAATGAAAAACAAAAATGTGGCATTGATATTTGAAAAACCTTCTACAAGAACACGCTGTTCTTTTACAGTAGGTGCTATTGATGAAGGGGCACACCCTGAATATTTGGGAAAAGACGATATACAATTAGGACATAAAGAAACTGTGGAAGATACTGCTAGAGTATTAGGAAGAATGTTTGATGGTATTGAATTTAGAGGATTTTCTCAAGAAACAGTTGAAAAATTGGCAAAAAAAGTTTCAAATAATAAATAAAAATTAATATGGAAAAAATTTCTAAAGAATACTTGAAAAGTATTCTTTTTTGATATAGAATTGAATTACCTTAAAAAAATAAGGTAATACTAAATAAAAAAGGTTGAATAACAAAGCATATTCAACAATTAAAGGAGGAAAAAATATGTCAGTAAAAGTAGCCATCAATGGTTTTGGACGTATAGGACGTCTAGCATTTAGACAAATGTTTGGAACAGAAGGGTATGATATCGTTGCAATAAACGATTTAACAAGTCCAGAAATGTTAGCACATTTATTAAAATATGATTCAGCACAAGGAAGATATGAAAAGGCAGATACAGTAGTAGCAGGAGAAGGATCAATAACAGTAGATGGAAAAACAATAAAAATATATGCAGAAAAAGATGCAAAAGACTTACCATGGGGAGAAATTGGAGTAGATGTAGTATTAGAATGTACAGGTTTCTATACAAATAAAGATAAAGCACAAGCACATATTGATGCAGGAGCAAAAAAAGTAGTAATATCAGCACCAGCTGGTAAAGAATTAAAAACAGTAGTATTTGGTGTAAATGAAAACATAATAACTGCAGATGATAAAATTATATCAGCAGCATCTTGTACAACAAACTGTTTAGCGCCAATGGTAAAGGCTTTAAATGATTATGCACCAATTCAATCAGGAATAATGACAACAGTTCATGCATATACAGGAGATCAAATGCTTTTAGATGGACCACATAGAAAAGGTAACTTAAGAAGAGCTAGAGCTGCTGCTGTTAATATTGTACCAAATTCAACAGGTGCTGCTAAAGCAATTGGATTAGTTATTCCAGAATTAAATGGAAAATTAATTGGTTCTGCTCAAAGAGTTCCAGTTGTAACAGGTTCAACTACAATATTAGTTGCAGTTGTAAAAGGAGATAATATAACAGAAGAAACTATAAATTCAGCTATGAAAGCTCAAGCAAGTCAATCTTTTGGTTATACAGAAGAAGAACTTGTATCTTCTGATATCATTGGAATGAAATATGGCTCATTATTTGATGCAACTCAAACAATGGTTACTAAAATAGATGAAGGATTATATCAAGTTCAAGTTGTAGCTTGGTATGATAATGAAAATTCTTACACAAGTCAAATGGTAAGAACAATTAAATATTTTGCAGAAATAGGATAATATTTACAGTTCACTATCTTTAATTTACTTATTACTTAAAGCTTTATAACTTTAAGAGTAGGTAAAAAATAAATATAGTGAACTGTATTTGTTTTAGTAGATATAATGAAAATGAAATATTACAAGTTTATATATATGAGCTACAATTTACAAAGGACAAGTAATTAAGTTGAAAATTACTTGTCCTTTGTGATATAATCGAAATCAAAGATAAACTATTATATATAATTGAGGAGTATTTTAAATGTAATTAAAATGCTTTAAAATAATTATCTGAGTAAAAACTTATAAGGTGGAAAAATATATGAAAAAGATAGTTGGAATAATTATTATACTTATATCTTTTATTGCAATTTTAATATGTATATATCCTAATATTAGATTTATAAAACATGGAAATTTACCAATAGGAAATAAAAAAATTGAAATTAAGAAGGATAAGGATACAATTTACAGTTTATTTGAAAATTTCCCTGAAAGCAAAAAAATATTTTACACTTTTGAAAGCTTATATAGCGAAAGAGATATTGGACTAACAATATACCAAATTGATATTTTAGCAGAACTAACAGAAGAAAGTTATAATAATTTTTTGAATCAAAAGGAAAGTTCAAAAATAGAAAATTTAGAAATTAAGTTTAATCCAAATAATATTAAATATAACTGGAAAAAGTTAGAAAATATTGGAATTTTAAAGTCTAAAGATGTAGAGGATGCTTCAGTTACTGATATATATATAGATGACAATAATAAAACAATTTATATAATTGCTATTGGAGGAAATTAAAGATTCTAGGTTATATAGCATACAGTTGTCAAGTTAAATTTTGTATACTTAATGGTGTTAATTATAAAAAAGAATGGATTAAAAACAAATTAGATGATGGACATGTATTTACAAAGCTAAATGCTAGAGGAAAAATATTTATTGAAGAGGAAAAATGCTAAAAAATAGGAGGAGAAAGAAAATGAAAGATACAAGAGGTGTTACATTGATAACATTAATTGTAACCATAATAATATTATTGATATTAGCAGGAGTTACAATAGGAGTTACTTTAAATCATCAAGGAATTATAGATAAAACAGTTTCGTCTAAGGAGAAAATAGAAAAAGAGACTTTAATTCAAAAGCTTGAGGCAGATATTTTTGAGGAAAAAACTATTAAAAATAGAAACTTAACTGAGATAGAAATTGAGGAAATTATTAATAAATATGGTAAAATAGAAGAAAGAGAAGGTAGAAAACTATTAATTTCTACAGAAGGAAATTATGAAATCTATTTTACAGAGCTTTCTTATTAAAAAATTAAAAAGAATACTTGAAAAGTATTCTTTTTTGATATAAAATTGTATCATATAAAAAAAGTGGTAAATACTGTATATAAAAGTATTTAAAAAGTAGGAGGTTTTTATATGAATAAAAAAACAATAAAAGATATCGAATTAAAAAACAAAAAAGTATTAGTAAGATGTGACTTTAACGTACCAATGGATCCTGAAAAAAACATAACAGACAACACAAGAATAGTTGCAGCAATACCAACAATAAAATATCTATTGGAAAATAACTGTGCAATAATACTATGTTCACACTTAGGAAGACCAAAAGGAGAAGTAAAACCAGAATTTTCATTAAAACCAGTTGCAAAAGAACTATCAAAACTATTAAATCAAGAAATAATAATGGCAAACGATGTAATAGGAGAAGACGCAAAAGAAAAAGCAAAAAACCTACAACAAGGACAAATAATGTTATTAGAAAATGTAAGATTTCATAAAGAAGAAACAGATAATGATGCAGAATTCAGTAAACAATTAGCAAGTATGGCAGAAATATATGTAAATGATGCCTTTGGAGCAGCACATAGAGCACATGCTTCAACTGCAGGAGTAGCAGAATATTTGCCAGCTGTATCAGGATTTTTAATAGAAAAAGAACTTAAATTTTTAGGAAATGCATTAAACAACCCAGAAAGACCATTTGTAGCCATAATGGGAGGAGCAAAAGTATCTGATAAAATAGGAGTAATAGATAGTCTAATAGAAAAAGTTGACACCTTAATAATTGGAGGAGGAATGGCATATACATTCTTTAAAGCACAAGGATATGAAGTAGGAAACTCAATATGTGAAAATGATAAATTAGACTTAGCAAAGCAAGCAATGAAAAAAGCAGAAGAAAAAGGTGTAAAGCTAATGTTACCAATAGACACAAAAATAGGTAAAGAATTCAAACCAGATACAGAAAGTAAGACAGTAAGTTGGACAGAAATACCAGAAGGATGGGAAGGCTTTGATATTGGGGAAAAATCAATTAAAATGTTTGAAGAAGAAATTAGAAAAGCAAAAACAGTAGTATGGAATGGACCATTAGGACTATTTGAATTTGATCAATTTGCTATAGGAACAAATAGCATAGCAAAAGTATTATCAGAAATAGATGCAACAACAATAATAGGAGGAGGAGACTCAGCAGCAGCAGTAAGAAAAGCAGGATTAGAAGACACAATGACACATATTTCAACAGGAGGGGGAGCATCATTAGAATTCTTAGAAGGAAAAAAATTACCAGGCATAGAATGCCTAATGCAACAATAAAATTATTAATAATTTAGTGTAATATTTAAAGTTTAGGATTTAAGAAGGGAAATACAATGGAGTTACTAGATGTAGTGGATGAGAATAACAATTTAATTGGTAAAAGAGAAGATAAAGAAATTAATTGAATACTTATATAAACAACGAGAAAATAAATAAGGTCAAAAAGATAAGAGCAATTAGAAAGGAAGGAGATTAAGTATGAGGAAAAAAGTGATTGCGGGAAACTGGAAAATGAACATGTTACCAGATGAAACTATTAAATTTATAGAAGAATTAACACCTCTTGTTAAAGAAACAAATAATGAAGTGATTTTATGCGTTCCATATACTGACTTATTTTATGCACTATTAACAGCACAAAATACAAATATTAAAATTGGTGCACAAAATATGCATTTTGAGGAAAAAGGAGCATATACAGGAGAAGTCTCAGCCAAAATGCTAAAAGCAATTAATGTAGAATACGTTATAATTGGTCATTCAGAAAGAAGACAATATTTTAATGAAACAGATGAAACAGTAAATAAAAAAATAAAAATAGCCTTTGAAAATCAATTAAAACCAATTGTATGTGTGGGAGAGACTTTAGAACAAAGAGAAGCTGGAGAAACTACAGAGGTTATCACAACACAAACTAGATTAGCCTTAGAAGGGTTAACAGGAGAGCAAGTTAAAAATACAATCATAGCGTATGAACCTATCTGGGCAATTGGAACAGGAAAAACAGCAACAAGTGAAGATGCAAATAATTCAATAAAAGCTATAAGAGAAGAAGTTTGTAAAAACTATGGAAAAGATGTATCAGATAATGTAATAATACAATATGGTGGAAGTGTAAAAAGCGAAAATAGTAAAGAATTATTTGATATGTCTGACATAGATGGTGGATTAGTTGGAGGAGCTAGTCTAAAAGTAGAGGAATTTAGTAAAATAGTAAATTATTAAAGATGACTTTAGGGATGGAGGAAAAAGTCATCTATAGTATAGACAAATATAAGTATAAGTATAAGAAATAAGAAGATGATTTTTTCCTACGTCCCCAAAATCATCTTCTAAAGTAAAGGATGGTAGAAAATGAAAGACAAATTAACAATGCTAATGATATTAGACGGTTTTGGAGATAATCAAAATCAAGATGGAAATGCAATTAAATTAGCTCAAACACCTAATATTGATAAACTAATGAAGAAATATCCAAATGTAGATATAAGTACAAGTGGATTAGCAGTAGGTTTACCAGAAGGACAAATGGGAAATTCCGAAGTTGGTCATACAAACATAGGGGCTGGAAGAATTGTCTACCAAGAATTAACAAGAATTACAAAATCTATAGAAGATGGAGATTTTTTTACAAATTCAGAGTTTATAGCAGCAATTGAAAATTGTAAGAAAAACAATTCTAAATTGCATATATTAGGATTGGTTTCAGATGGTGGAGTTCATAGTCATAATCGTCATTTATATGGTTTATTAGAAATGGCAAAGAGAAGAGATTTTGAAGATGTATATGTACATTGTTTCTTAGATGGAAGAGATACACCACCAGCATCAGCAGAAGGATATATTGTGAAATTACAAGAAAAAATGAATGAAAAACAAATTGGAAAAATAGCAAGCTTATCTGGAAGATTCTATGCAATGGATAGAGATAAAAGATGGGAAAGAGTAAAGAAATGCTATGATGCACTAGTAAAAGGTGAAGGAGTAAAAGCTGGGAATAGTGTTAAAGCAATAGAAGATTCTTACCAAAAAGAAGTTTTTGATGAATTTGTTGAACCAACAGTAATATGTAATGGAGAAGAACCAGTTGCAACAATTGGAAAAAATGATTCTGTAATATTCTTTAACTTTAGACCAGATAGAGCAAGAGAAATAACTAGAGCTCTAGTAGATCCAGAATTCAAAGAATTTGATACAGAAAAGAATTTAGATTTATATTATGTTTGTTTCACAAATTATGATGAGACTATGCCAAACGTAAAAATTGCCTTCAAAAAAGAGCCAATAAAAAATACTTTTGGTGAATATATAAGTAAAAAAGGATATACACAATTACGTATAGCTGAAACAGAAAAATATGCACATGTAACTTTTTTCTTTAATGGTGGAGAAGAAAAGCAATATGATAAAGAAGATAGAATATTAGTGCCATCTCCAAAAGTTGAAACTTATGATATGAAACCTGAGATGAGTGCATATGAAGTAACTGAAAAAGTAATAGATGCAATAAAACAGGATAAGTATGATGTAATAATATTAAATTACGCAAATACAGATATGGTTGGACACACAGGAAGTTTAGAAGCAGCAATAAAAGCTGTAGAAACTGTTGATGAATGTGTAGGAAAAGTTGTAGAATTAGTAGAAGAAAAACAAGGAAACTTAATAATAACAGCAGACCATGGAAATGCAGAACAAATGATAGACTATAGCACAGGAGAGCCACATACAGCACACACAACAAATCCAGTACCACTAATTTTAGTATCAAAGGATACACAAATAAGTTTAAAAACAGGTGGTAAACTAGCTGACTTAGCTCCAACAATGTTAGATTTAATGAAGCTTGACAAACCAGAAGAAATGACTGGTGAAAGTTTATTAGATAGGAAATAAAAATATGGTAAATCATACAAATAAAATAAAACATATATATGAAGACTTACAAAAAAAAATATATAATATGATTCCAGAAAAATGGGAAAAACTATATTTATATAGTTCAATAATAGAAAAGCCAGAGGAAGGGGAGACAGGAGAGCTATTCTTTTACTATATACCAAAAGGAGTATTAAAGAAAAAGCCAGTAAATGCCTATGAAATACCGAATAGATTCAACCTAGATGAAGGAGAGTTTCTACAATTAATAGAAATTCTATATGCAAAAATAAGGCAATTACGAGAAGAATTCATCAACTCTGGTCAAGAACCATGGAGTAGCATAACATGTACAATACAAAACTCCAGATTCAGGGTAGAATATAACTATGAAGACCTAAAAAACAATGAATTCACAAGTTATGAAAGACACATAATATGGAGATACAAAAACTTAGAAATTGGTCCAGAGCAGGTAAATAAACAAGACAAAGAAATACTAAGAAGATACATAGCAAAGCCAAAAACAGAGCAAAAAAAAGAAATCTATGAATTTGGAACCTACGTAAAAGAAACAACAAACAAAATAAACTATCAAACAGAAGAAAGCGAAAATACAAATCAAATAGAACTAACAAAGAATGAAACAGAGTATTAAAAAAGTTATTAAATTAAAAAAATATACTAAAAAACAAGAAATTGAAAGGAGCAATTAAAAATGATTTATTCAAAAGAATTAGAAGGAATGTGTACAGTAGCAAAGGGAGTAGACCATGGACCAGCGCCAATTCCAGAAGAAGGAAAATGGGTTAAAGCAAAAGACATAAAGGACATATCAGGACTAACACATGGAATAGGATGGTGTGCACCACAACAAGGAGCATGTAAACTAACACTAAACGTAAAAGAAGGAATAATACAAGAAGCCTTAGTAGAAACAATAGGATGTTCAGGAATGACACACTCAGCAGCAATGGCTGGAGAAATACTTGTAGGAAAAACAATCTTAGAAGCACTAAATACAGACCTAGTATGTGATGCGATAAACACTGCCATGAGAGAATTATTCTTACAAATAGTATATGGAAGAACACAAACAGCCTTTTCAGAAGGAGGGCTACCAGTAGGTGCAGGGTTAGAAGACTTAGGAAAAGGGCACACAAGTCAAGTTGGAACAATATATTCAAGTTCACTAAAAGGACCAAGATACCTAAACTTAGCAGAGGGATACATAGTTGAAATAGGATTAGACAAAGATGACCAAATCATAGGATACAAATATGTACATCTAGGAAAAATGATGGATAATATCAAAAAAGGAATAAATGCACAAGAAGCAATAGAAAAAGCTTCAGGAACCTATGGAAGATTTAACGAAGCAGTTAAAAAAATAGACCCAAGAGAAGAATAAAAAATAAATTTAATAACACATATCTATAAAGAAGATATTACAGAAGAAATATATTTAAACGTTCAAAAGCAATATATAGATTTATTAGAAAAGTTTATAGAAGATTTTAGTAGAAAGATGAAAAAATAGGAGGAATAAAAATGGCAGTAACATTTGAAAGTTATGAAAGAAGAATAGACCAAATAAAACCAGTAATGGAAAAGTATGGGATAAAAGATTTCGAAGATGCATTAAAAATATGTACAGACAAAGGATTTAATCCTGTAGAAATAGTAAAAGGAGTACAACCAATATGTTTTGAAAACGCATGTTGGGCATACACACTAGGTGCAGCAATTGCAATAAAAAAAGGATGTACAAAAGCAGCAGATGCAGCTAAAGCAATAGGAGAAGGCTTACAAGCGTTTTGTATACCAGGGTCTGTAGCAGATGATAGAAAAGTAGGTTTAGGACATGGAAATTTAGCATCAATGTTATTATCAGAAGATACAAAATGTTTTGCGTTTTTAGCAGGACATGAAAGTTTTGCAGCAGCTGAAGGAGCAATCGGAATTGCAAAATCAGCAAATAAAGTAAGAAAACAACCTTTAAGAGTTATACTAAATGGACTTGGAAAAGATGCAGCGCAAGTAATATCAAGAATTAATGGATTTACATATGTAAAAACAGATTTTGATTTCTTCACAGGAAAAGTAAAAGTTGTAGAAGAAATAGCTTATTCAGATGGAGAAAGAGCAAAAGTTAGATGTTATGGAGCAAATGACGTTAGAGAAGGTGTAGCAATAATGTGGATGGAAGATGTTGATGTATCTATTACAGGTAACTCAACAAATCCAACAAGATTCCAACATCCAGTAGCTGGAACCTATAAAAAGGAGAGAATAGCAGAAGGTAGAGAATACTTCTCAGTTGCTTCTGGTGGTGGAACTGGAAGAACACTTCATCCAGATAATATGGCTGCTGGACCAGCTTCATATGGAATGACTGATACTATGGGAAGAATGCATTCAGATGCACAATTTGCTGGAAGTTCATCAGTACCTGCTCATGTTGAAATGATGGGGCTAATTGGTATGGGAAATAATCCAATGGTTGGTGCTTCAGTTGCAGTAGCAGTTGCAGTAGAGGAAGCTATGAAATAGTGTTAATACAATTAAGCTTATAAAAAAATAATATAAAGCTTTAAATAAGCGTGGACATATACTTAAAATAGTATTTTGTCCACGCTTTGTCCGTATAATTTTATTGTTTTATTTACTTTGATAAGCTTTTAAACTTAAATGGTTTACAGTAATTCCATTTTTTTCTTGTAAGGCAATCGCTTAAAATTTTAATTATTTATTTGTATTTTTAAAATCTACTCGCTCCCAAAGGATTATAATTATTTATTATTTTCGTTGCCCCATTCTCAAAATTCTATAGAAAAGTTTTCTAACTTTTCTAAGAATTTTGGAAC
>CAQPRV010000091.1 GCA_948857205.1 uncultured Clostridia bacterium | reverse complement strand
ATAATAAGAAATATAATAAAGAACATTTAGCTTCTTTATTTGTTATTTTTACTTTAAAACAGATTTATAGTATGGAGGATATAAAAAAGCTTATTAGTCTTGCTATTGAAACTTCTTCTACTAATAAAGCTTATGATTTATTTTGTTGTGAACTTGAAAAGTCTATTAAATTAACTTTTTCTGGCGAAAGTTACCTTAATCATTCTAATCTTACTCAAGAACAATATATTTTAAGAAATGTTGTTCAATCTTTTTCAAATAGACTTTATGTAAAAAAAGTGTTTTTAAAAAAACATAACTAAGATATACTTGTGTTTTCAACTCTAATGAGAAAATTTCAAAGGGCTAGCGGTTGTAGCTCTTTATACAATATGAAAATCATACTTTTATATTATATAAAAAATCTGATAAAGTATTTAAAACTTTTATCAGATTTTTTCATTTTCTTTTTTAATTCTGTTTTTCTATTATAAATAATATCTAAACAATACTACTATTGAGTTATCATATAAAATTTATATTTTATACAATATTATTTTATATTAATCACTTTATAACCTAAATCTTCTATTAAATTCTTTAAGATATCATCCTCAATTTCTTTTTTTAAAACTATTTCTGCATTTTTATTTTCTAAACTTATATTTACACTTTTTACTTCTTTTAAATCTTTTAAAGCCATTTCTACTTTTTTGGTACAATGCCCACAACTCATCCCTTCTATTTCTATTATTTTTGTTATTCTTTCTCCTCCAAACATTTCATCTTCCTCCTTCTATTCCTATTTTTAATTAATATGTATATAAACACATAAATTATTTTCAAATTAGAATAAAAATTTACACTAATTTCTACTCACGCTCTTTGTCTAACTCTCTTGTTGCTAATATTTTCTTTCCCTTAACTGCTACTTTATCATTTTCATATTCTGTAATTATCGAATATTTTTTATTACCATCTTTTTTTGTTTCAACCTCAAACTTATTTACTATATATTCATCTGAAATTGTTAATTCTGTTTCATTTTTGTTGTATGAAATTGTTGCATTGCTTACATTATATAATTGTGACTCTATTAGTTTATCAAATATTTCTTTATCACTTATATTAAGTGCTTTATATTGTTTACATTTGTTATAAAGATTTTTTTGAACTTTTTTAAGTTTGTCAAAATTTTCTGAAAGAACTGGTGCTTCCTCTCCCACTTCATAATATTTAGATATAGAACATCTATTTCTATAATAATCCCATAATTGAACATAATCAATAGCATCATATTTGTTATTAATATTTTCAATATCTTTACTAATGCAATCTAAACATAACATCTCTATTCCTTTTAATTGTTTATTTTTTTCATTCTTATATGCCTTCTTATTAATTGTTTTAGTATCCTTATTATATATTTTATCTAACATTGCTTTAAAATTATTATTTACATCTAATATTGAAGATAATTCATCACTTTGTCCCTTTTTTTCTATTTCTTGTTGCACACTTTCATTTCTCTTAGATATCTTTTCATACAATCCTTCAATTTTCTCTGGTTTTAAATCTATAGTAAATCTTGAAAAAAAAGATACATTAGTTACATATTTATATAAATCTTGCCCTGTTCCTTCTCCATATTTATCATCTAATTTTTCTTTCAAAAAGTCTCTTAAAGTTTTTTCATTTGTTTTTTGCATATATTCATCCATCTGTATTTCTCCTACTAGATATGATAATTTGTTATAAATTTTAGAAGAAATATAATAATTAGTCATTGAAACATTAGTTATTGAAAATTCTTTATCATCTAATTTAGGATCTCTAACATATTCTGCCATATCATTAGAATGACCTTCATAAAGCATTGCAAAATTATTTTTATAATTAATATATCTATTATTATTTGTTTTTCCTTGTCTTTTATGTGTTAATTCATGTATTAATATATATTCAATATTATCCCCATATTCTTTCATTAATATATTATTTTCATGAATTGTTCCTAAGCTATTTACACTATCACCCTTAAAATAAATTGCTGATGGTAAATGCAAAACCTCTTTCTTTATAATATTGAGTATATTGATTTTCCTTAGTGTCTTTGCCTACACAAACTATATCATCTAAATCACTTAACAAAGATATATAATCATTTTTAAATTGCTCTTTTGTAAATGCCATTTTTCCTTTTTTCTTTGCATTTCTGTCAAAGTTTTCATCTATTTTATTTAATGTTTTTATTAAGATTTCTTTTACTTTATCTCCTTTACCAGTTTCTATGGAAAATTCTTGTCCCCTATCCTCTATTATTTGATTTATTATCTTCTCATTATTTTTCTTAATAGATAAATCTTGTATAAATTTTTCTCTATTACTTTTTATATCATTTTTATCCATTGTTTCATAAGTGTTTGTTTTTGCACTTGCATCTAATGTAGGTTGGATGCTTGATGCTATTCTTAACGAAGATAAAATATAAAATATTGCTTTTCTAAATTTTGTTCTAAAGTTATTTACTACTGGTAAATTACTCTTATCTTTTTTCATTATTTGTTTAATTCCTTTCTTAAGATACATATCTTGTTGAAAAATAACTTAATATTTGAATTTCTGCGTAGTGCATTCTTCAACGCTAACGTTGGTATAGTTTATATCTAAATAAGATTTTAATCTATAAGGTGTATTTAGTATATTTAATTTTTAGCCTTTTTTAGTCTTAAACTGTTTGCTATAACTGTTAAACTACTAATTACCATACTTATTCCAGCAATCATTGGATTTATACTTACTCCTATTGGCTTTAATAATCCTATTGAAATTGGAATCATTAAACTATTGTAAAAAAATGCCCAAAATAAATTCTGTTTAATATTCCTAATTGTTTTTTTACTAATATTTATTAAATCTATTATTTTACTTAAGTCATTTTTCATTAAAATAACATCTGATGCATCCCTTGCAATATCTGTTCCACTATTTACACTTATTCCTATATCGCTTATAGCTAAAGCTGGACTATCATTTATTCCATCTCCACACATCATAACTGTTTTGCCTTGTTCTTTTAATTCTTTTATTTTGTACAATATATATTATACTATTTCCTTCTGTTGCTAGCTTTTCTTCATCTTCTTTATTTTTATTTTCTATCGAAAAATGTTCTAGAATTTTGCTATTTCCTAATATAATTTCTTTATCATCTATTTTCCCTGTAATTCCTAATCCACTAACATTTTTAAACTCTTTTACTTCTAAAGGTTGTATTTTATTTTTCTTTAGATATTCTTCAAAAGCTTTACTTATTGGGTGTGTCGATTTTGCTTCTAAACTTCCTACCAATTGTAATAGTTGTTTTTCCTCTAGTTTACTATAATTATATATATTAGAAATTTTTAAAGTTCCATACGTTAATGTTCCTGTTTTATCAAATACAATTGTGTTTATTTTTTCTGCATTTTCAAGAGTTTCACTTTTTTTAACTAAAATTCCTTTATTAGCACATACCCCTTCACTTACTACTATTGCAAGTGGTGTTGCAAGTCCTAAGGCACATGGACATGCTACTACTAATACTGTTACAAAGGTTGAAATAGCTTCACTTACTTCGAATCCTAGTATTAAATAGATTATAAAAGTTATTATTGAAATTAATATAACAATTGGTACAAAATATCCACTTACTCTGTCTGCAACTTTTGCTATTGGTGCTTTTGTATTTGTTGCTTCAACTACTAATCTTACAATTTGAGAAATTGTTGATTCTTTTCCTATTTTTTCTGCTTTATATTCTAAATATCCATCAAAATTTAAACTTCCTGCAATTACTTTATTTCCTATTGTTTTATTTACAGGTTTACTTTCGCCTGTGATTAATGCTTCATCTATATGTGCTTTTCCTTCTATTATTTCCCCATCAACTGCTATTTTATCCCCTGCCTGACTAATTACTATATCTCCTTTTTTAATTTCATCTAGGGTTACTTCTTTTTCTTCTCCATTTATCTTTATTTTCGCTTTATTTGGTGTGATTTGAACTAGCTTTTGTATAGCTTCTTTTGTTTTGTCTTTGCTAATTCTATCTACATATCTTCCCAATTTTATAAAATATATTACAATTGCAGAAGTCTCAAAATATAAGTGATGTACATAGTTATTATTTCCTTGTGCTATTTTTACCATACTATATATACTATATAATAAACTACTAATAACACCAATTCCAACTAAAGTATCCATATTTGGTACTTTATGGATTAGATTTTTTATTCCATTTTTTAAAATATCAAATCCATATGCCATAAATAAAATTGTTAATATTAGTAAACATATTGTATAATTTAAAGGATTTTTATGCATATTTATAAAATCAAATATTGGTAATCCCATCATATGACCCATTGATATATATAATAATATTACTGCTAATATAGTAAATATTATAAATTGTATTTTCTGTTTGTTATTTTTGTTTTCCTTTATTTTTGTATCATATAATCCTAAGCTTTTAAATCCTGCTTTTTTTACAAATTGTTCAATTTGATTTATGTCTAAAATTGTTTCATCATATTCTATTAATGCATTTGACATTACAAGATTTACACTTGCATTTAATATTCCTTCTTGCTTGTTTAAGTATTTTTCTAATCCATTTGAACATGCACTACATGTCATTCCTTCTATTCTTAAAAGTGTTTTTTTCATAGGTTTCCTCCTTCTATAGTCTGTAATATATTTGCCTTTACAATTATTTTTTAATCATTAGTTATATCTCCATTTCCACTTACAGGAATACTTTCTCCTAAAAAAGTTGGTTTCGGTTTGAAGATACATTTTATAAAATCTTTATTTCTTGCAAGTATTTCTCTTACTTCTCTATAGGTTTCCCCTACATATTGCCTAGGATCTGCTCCTACACCATATGCTTCTATTCCAAGTTGATTTGCAATATATAGTGCTCTATATAAATGATATTTTTGAGTAACTATTACAACCTTTTTTGCTTTAAATATTTCCTTTGCTCTATAAATACTTTCATAAGAAGAAAATCCAGCGTGATCCATAAATATATCTTCTGATGGTATTCCTTTTTCTATTGCGAATTTTTTCATAATATTTACTTCATCATAATCAGTTTTACCATGGTCTCCACTCATTATAATTTTTGATGATATATTGTTTTTGTATAACTCTATTGCTCCTAATAATCTATCTTCTAGCATGTGACTTGGTTGCGTACCATTTATTCCTGCTCCTAATACAATTATTGCATCTATTTCCGTTAAATCTGTATAAGCCTTATTTTCAATTATTTGTTTTTTGGTAGATTTTTTAACATATGTGTTTATAGATATGACAAGTATCATTATTATTGCTAAAATTATTATTATATATTTTATTATTTTCTTTTTATTCATTTTTAAATTTCTCTCCAATTATGATTTTTTTTATATTATCATAATTGCATTCTATTGGCAACATATTCATCTTTTTAAGTTTCGACTTTTTGCATGTGGAAGTTATTATTTAATAAATAGCTATTGACATAAGCTACCTAAGCCATACAAATCTTGATTTTTTAGTAGGAATTTATTTATATAATGGAAGCAAAATATCTAAAATATTTATGAAAATTCGAATGCAACTGGAAAATATTTAGAAATTCTTTTCATATAAAATGAGGGATGTTCAAGGCAAAACTACACTATTATCCATTTCTCATAAATTCCTCGGCTACCTTTCGTTACGT
>CAQPRV010000090.1 GCA_948857205.1 uncultured Clostridia bacterium | reverse complement strand
ATTGTACAATTGTACCATTTGTAATTTAAATTCTTCTGTAAATTCCCTTCTTTCTCTTCTTGACATGTTAATACCTCCATTTTTATTTTAACATGTCCTTATCTTTTTTGTCTAATTTATTATAACCAATCCACTATTTATTATATTATAGTTATTTTCTTTTAGATATTTACATGCAATATCTTCTCCTAGTTTCCCTATTCTTTGTCTAAAATACATGTGTATCCTCCTGCTACTTTTTTTATGAATCCATTTACTTCTAATAGTAATAGATATTTGTTAATTTCATTTAGGCTTATTTCTGTTTTTGTGCAAATTTCATTAACATCCAATACATTTCTTTCTATTATTTCATATACCTTTTTATATTTATTATTTTCTTTATCATCTTTTCCTAAATTAATATCCTTTACTCTACTTACATTCTTTTCCTGTCCTTTTGAGATTATGTTACTGTCTTTTGGGATTTTTTTATATTTTAGGTAACTAAATTGATCGATTATTTCTTTTGTCGATGTTACTAAAATTGCTCCTTTTTTAATTAGGTTATTTGTACCAACACCATGGATATCTCCAATTTCATGTGGTAAAACAAATACCTTTTTCCCTTGTTCTTCAGCAAGTCTTGCTGTTATACTTGTTCCACTACGATAAGCCGCTTCTATTACTAATACTCCAATTGAAATTCCACTAACTATTCTATTTCTTTTTATGAAATAGATGGACTCTGCTTTGACCTCTGGCGGATATTCACTTATTATTAGCCCTCCCTCTGCTATTATTCTATTATATAGTTCTGTATTTTCTTTAGGAAATATATTGTTAAAACCATTACCTAGGATTGCGATTGTTTTTCCTCTATTTTCTAAGGTTGTTTTATGTGCAATTGTATCTATTCCATGTGCTAAACCACTTGCGATTACAAGTCCTTGTTCTACTAACTCTTTTGTGAATTTTTCTGCTAGTTTTTTACCGTTTTTAGTATAATTTCTAGATCCTACAATTGCAATTATGTTTTCTTTTAATAAATCGATATTTCCTTCACAATATATTTGTTTTGGCGGATTTCTTATCTTTATTAATTTTTCTGGATATTTTTCTTCTCCAAGCTTTATTGTTTCTATTTTTTTCCCTACCTTATTTAACTTCCCCAATATTTTCTATCTAAACTTCTATATTGGATTGCTTCTGCTAAATGATTTACTTCTATATTTCTTGAATTGCTTAAATCTGCAATTGTTCTTGCTACTTTTAGAATTCTACTATAGGCTCTAGCACTTAAACCTAATTTTTCAAAGGCTAATTCTAATATTTTTTTACTTTTGTTATCTATTTTGCAATGTTCTTCAATTAATTGTGGGGTTAATTCTGAGTTTGAAAAAATATTGTATTTTTCATATCTTTTTAATTGAATTTTTCTTGCTTCATTTACTCTTTTTCTTATTTGCTCTGATGTTTCAATATTTTTACTACTATTTAGTTTTTTATATTCTACACTTTGTACTTCTATTTGAATATCTATCCTATCTAATAGTGGACCACTTATTTTATTTATATATTTTTTTATTTGATCTGTTGTACAATTACATTCTTTTTCTTTGCAATTGTAATATCCACATGGACATGGATTCATACTTGCAATAAACATAAAGTTACATGGATATGTAATTGCTAGATTTGATCTACTTATTGTTACTATTCTATCTTCTAATGGTCCTCTTAATAATTCTAAAGTACTTTTTTTAAATTCTGGTAATTCGTCTAAAAATAAGACTCCAAAATGTGCTAGACTTATTTCTCCAGGCTTAGGCATCTTCCCTCCTCCAATTAGTGAAGCTGGTGTTATTGTATGATGTGGACTTCTAAATGGTCTATTTAAAACCATTGGGTTTTTAGCTGATAAAGTTCCTGCTACACTGTGTATTTTTGTGACTTCTAATGCTTCTTCAAATTGTATATTTGGTAATATGCTTGGTAATCTTCTAGCTAACATTGTTTTTCCAGATCCGCGGACTTCCAATCAATATACAATTATGTCCGCCTGCCGCAGATATTTCTAAGGCTCTTTTTACATTTTCTTGTCCTTTTACATCTGCAAAGTCAAATTGATATTTTTGTTCTTTGTTTATTAAAAAACATGACTTGCTTTCCTGTTCTATTTTTTTGTTTCCATTTAGATATTCTATTGCTTCTTTTAATTTATTTATTGGTAAAATTTCAAGTCCTTCGATTATTGAAGCTTCTTTTGCGTTTTTTGTTGATAATATTATTTTTTTTATTCCTTGTTTTTTTGCTTCTATACATATTGGTAATATTCCATTTATTCCTTCTACTGTTCCATCTAATGATAATTCACCAAGGAATATTGTATCTTTTAATAGGTTACTTATGTTGCTATTTTTTATATTTCCACTTGCTATTAATATTCCTATTGCAATTGGTAGGTCTAAACTTGAACCTTCTTTTTTTGTGTTCGCTGGTGCTAGGTTTACTATTATTTTTCTACTTTGAAATTCTATGTTTGTGTTTTTTATTGCAGTTTTTACTCTTTCTTTTGATTCTCTTACACTTGTGTCTGGTAATCCTACAATTTCAAAATATGGCATTCCTTTTGAGATGTCTACTTGTATGTATATTTGATATCCATTTAACCCATTTAATGCCATGCTTTTTACGATTGATAGCATATTCTCCCTTCTTCTAAAACTATTTAAATATTTGAGGCCATTATAGTAATTATGTAAATAAAGGATGTTTTACGTTTAATTTTTAGATCTTTAATTTATGGGGTTCTTAAGGAATTAACCTTTTTGAAAGTAATTTTTTATTACTTTGTCTAGAAAATATTTTTTAATTATAAAATAATGGGGAAATCTATAATGACCTCAAATATTTAAACAGTTTTAGTTTTTTTCTTATTATTTTTTGGATTTTATCGATTTTAAAAATTTATTTTGATTTAAAACTTTTGAATGTTTTCTTTTTAGTTTTCATAATTAGTTAACCAACTTTTTATGAATTATAGTACAACTTTTATAACTTGTCAATAGTTTTTTAAATTTTTTTCAAATTAATTTAAGTTTAAAAGTAAATTCTACTTTTTGTTTAAAACTAGAATTTAGTCTTTGATTCAAATTCTACCTATCTAGCATTTAGTTTTGGACAAATTTGTAATAGTACAAAAGTAAATTCTACTAATCCAAATCTAGAACTTATTATTGGGCATTTATAAAATTATATATCTCGGTTATACATTGTCAATGGAGAAAACATATAAGTTGAATTGCTTCTTGAAATGGCTACTTATGCTATTTTCTTAATTGTACAATGTGATGGAATTTTATAATGGTTTTAGGTGTGTTAACACTATTATAAAAACACACCTTAGTAAGATAAAAACTAGAATTTAGTATTTGATTTCAAACTAGAATAACCTAGTTCAATAACTATATACTAAACTATAACTTTAGCAAAATTTCCATTGCCAATGCAACAACTTTTTTAACAAATGTTATTGTAAATTTGTTTATGTATTGGGGTTGTTGTCTTCCTTTAATATTCTACATATATATATCCATCTTCATCTTTTTCTCCATATTTTCTTGCTTTTTTATCTTTTGTTTTTCTTTCCTTTTCAGCTATTTCTTTTTTTATTTTAGATTCTTTCTCTCTTTTTAAATTATTTGCAAAACTATCCCTAGTTACCCATCCATATGCATTTCCATTCACATCTGTAAAATGGTATGAAAATTGTGCATTTGGATACTTGCTTTTTAATTGAGATAAACTTTTATCACTATCTTGGATTAATACATCATTACCATATTTAGTTGTAATCTTAATTAAAGATAGTACTCTAGGTTCTTTATCTTGTTTTTCAAACGAACCATATGTTCCTTCACCTGTTGATGTTTCAAAATATTTTCCACTATTTATAGTAAATTTACTTCCAACTTTTATTTTGGTAAAACTTTCATTTTTTGACTCTTCATCATTCTTATCATTAATAGTATATGGTTTAATATATTTTACTGTAATTCTGTTATTAAATGCTTCTTTTCTACTATTACTTATTATAGTTTCTTTTGGTGATACTTTAATATCTTTTATTTTTTTATTAATTTTACTATCTTCTTGTTCTTTATAATTTTCACTATTTATTTTACTGTCTAAAGAATCTATATTATTAATGTCCATCATTGATTCTATTTGATCTTTATTTGACTGACTATTTATTTCTTTTTTTAATCCTACTGATCCAGCAAAAATTCCTAATGAAAGTAAGCTAGCTTTATATAATCCTTTAAGAGTCTTCCTTTTTATATCTTTTGTATTTACTTTTTGTTTTATTTTAGTAGTTATTTTCTCTTTAATAGCTGATATTTTGTTTTTTGCCTTTGTAATTTTACTTTTTAAAATATCTCTATAATTTTTGTTTCCATCATTTAGTTTAAAATCAACTTCAGCACCATTTCTTTTGCTTTTTAATGCATATTTTATGAATTTTAATTTGTCTATAATTCCCATTTTATGTTTATTTTTAATTAGTCCTCCCCTAACTGGTAAATTGTACTCTATAACTATACTGGCTTTTCTAAGCTTTTCCCTTCTTAATTCTTCACAAAATTTCCTATATGTTAAAGAACTTTTTCTTTTTAGCTTTGTTTCTTTTATTTCCATTGTTACTATTTTTACATATTTTTCACTATAATCTGTATTATAAATTCTATCAAAGTCCTCTAGTGTTTTATATGCTATAGTTTCCACATTCTTTACTTCTTTTTTTCCAATATTAAATTTTGTCATTATTTTGTTTCTTCTTGATTTTTCAACTACTCTATTAAAGTTTTCTTGAGATTCCTCTGTTACTTTTCTATGTACTTCTCGTTTATTAGTTCCATCATCTATTAAAGCATAATATTCTCCAGATTCAATATCTGCTATTAAATGCAGTACTGGTCTTTTGGTATTTTTTCTAATATTAATCTTATTATTCCCTGAATTCATAAACTTTCTCCTTTCGTTTACATAATCATTATAGCATATTACTTTACCATATTCAAGTTGTTTTAACTATTTTTTACAATTTATATATTTTTTTCTATTACATAACAGTTAGATAATATTTTTTTATAAGTTCTCTTAAATTACATATTCTTTTATACAATTTTTCTTTCTTGAATATGTTTTAAATTCATCTTATATTGATGCTATTTTATTACAACTGTGTGTTTTTCTGTCTTTATTTTTTATAATATTTTATATATAACTTCACTGTATACTTTTAATCAAACTTTTTTTACCTTTTATAACCATAAAAAAATCTCTAGCAATTATTGCTAGAGTCTACTAATATTTAATATTATTCAATCCCATAAATTCCTGTTATAGGATCCCTAAATAAATTTACTTCTGGAGTTGTATATGTGAAAGTTATAAAACATAATAACAAAAATATTATAATTGTACTAGCTAATATTTTTGTATTTTTATTAGATTCATTTTGTCTCTTCATAAATTTATATGATAAATATTCTCCTAATAATATACTCAAAATAAAGATTAAAATATCCAAAAATAAAAAGTTAGTTCCTAATATTCCTGTATAAGTAAAGAAAGATATCACAATAAAACAAATTGAAAAAAATATTCCAATAGTTTTTGCTTCTATATAATTATTAGTAATATCCTTTACAAAAAAGTATTCTACTATTCCTAATATTAACATAGGATAAAATACTAGTTTTAGATGTTCCCATACACTTTCATTTACTGCACTAAAACTTGCTAATATAATATTTTCACCTGTCCATTTGTATAAAAAGTGGAGTACTGTTCCTAAAACTATACTAGATAATGTAACTATTATTTGTACCTTTTCTAGCTTTTGTAACTTTATACCTTTAGTTTCCTCTTTTTTTTCTCCTAGGTGGATTGTTTTTGTATCTTCCATAATTATCCTCCTAGTAAAATATATTTGTATCTTTATTAAAAAATGCATAAAATAAATATTATGTTTTTATTTAATAAAATTTCTATATTTATATAAAAACTCTTTAAGGCATTCTGGTGTTTCTGCATATGTACTCAATGAAGATAGTGGGTTTACACTTGGATTTAGTCCAATATTATTTCTATAATACTCAAAATATTCTCTATTTCTGTTTTTTTCGATCATATCATGTAAAATTGCTTTAAAAAATTCTAATTGATATTTTCCCCTAAGCTTTTCTTCTTTGTCAAAGATTTTAGTATATTTATTTAATTCTTCATCATTTATTTCATATGCTTCAGGATATTCTCTTTTTAAAAATTGCGTATTTATATTAGTTTTAATAATTAATTTATTTATTGATATGTCGAAAATCTTATTTAATTTTAAATTTTGATAATTTATATATACTATACCTTTTCTTTTAATTTGATCTTTTTGATAATATAACCATCCATTTAATTTTATTATTTGTGAATTAAATTCCTCTTTTCTATTGTTAAAATCATTTAAACATTTATTAAAATCTCTGTCTATACTATTTATTCCAAATTCTTTATGTAATATCTTTTTAAATGCATTTTCTGTTACATAAAAATTTTCTATGGAATAACCTGGCGTGACATATAATTCTTTTTTACTTTCCATTTTATCATAATCTTTGTCCACAAAAAACATTTTCTGTACATTCTTATATTTATTTTTTAACATTGTATATAGTTTTAAAACTTGCTCTTTCCCACTACATGAATAAAATATAATTTCTTCTTCTGGAATATTTGCATACTTTTCAATTCTTGACCCATAATACTTTCTATCTTCGCCTTCAAAAAAGCAAAACATTTTTTTGTTAAATAATTCTCTATTTTTTATAAATTTTGTAAAAATTGATTGTGCATTACTTCTTTCTTTTTTTATTTTCTCTATGTCCATTTATTTTCCCCATATCTATTTTATTTTATATTTCAAACACTGTCCCATATCTGCTGCTAACTCATCATATTCATTTTCAAATATAAATGGCGAATGTGTTACTGCAATAAGTTTACTACATTTTCCTGAATGCATTATATCTGGGAATATTTTCGTTAGTTGAAACAATATAAATCCGTAAGGGTAAAATTTGTAATAAAAATGTAACGACATGAAGTTATGCAGGTTTCAAGAGATATATTGGTAAAAAGAATATAAAAATAAAAAAATACGACAAAAATACTAAAAACGCTTGATATTTCAAGCGTTTTTATGGATTTTTCAGCTCTAATTTGATATAATTTAGTTGCTAAAAAAAATACACAAAGGAGTTGAAAAATCTATGAATAATATATCACAAATATCAATATTTGACTATAGAGAAATAGAAAATTTAGGAGATTTAGAAAGATTAAAAATATTCTTTGAAAATATAGACGATAAAAAGTTATGCGAAAAGCTTGAAAACACAAGAAAAAATGGAAGAAATGATTATCCCGTAAGAACAATGTTAAATTTGGTTTATGCAATGAAAATATTTGGACACAGAAGTGTAGAATCGTTCAGAAGAGAATTAAGTAGAAATTCACAACTAAGAATAGTATGCGGATTAAGTGAAGGAAAATACAAATATTGTGGAGAAAGAAAACATTTAGTACCACCAGCAAGAGTATTTACAGGATTCTTAAATAAATTAAAAAACTGTAAACAAGAAATAGAAGAAATATATGAAGAACTAGTAAAATACATGTATGAAAATTTAGAGGGATTTGGAGAAGATTGTGCAATAGATGGAAAATATTTAGATTCATATGCGAATCCGTTTAGAGAGAATAAGTGTAAAGATAATAGAGCCGAACATGAAGCAACAAATTCATGTAAAACATATCATATGAAAGACGGAACAAGCAAAAAAGAATGGCATTATGGATTCAGAGCACATATCATATGTGATGTAAAATATGGATTACCAATAAAAAGCAAATTAACACCTGCAAATAATTCAGAACAAACCGAACTAGATAATATACTAGAAGAGATGAAGAATAATGAGAAAGAAAAATACAAATTAGATAAGATGAAAAACCTAATGGGAGATGCAGGATATGATAATGGGAAAAGAAATAAAAAACTAAAAGAAGAATATAATATAAATGCAATAATAGATATAAAACATATATGGGACAAAGAAGAAAAATATAAAGAAATAGAAAACCAACAAATAGCATATAATGAAGACGGAGAAGTATATTACATAATAGATTTAAACAAATAT
>CAQPRV010000089.1 GCA_948857205.1 uncultured Clostridia bacterium | reverse complement strand
TTATTCTAAATGGATAATAGTGTAGTTTTGAACGTGAAAGAGGCGCATTTTATATGATTAGAATTTCTTAATATTTGTAAGGCAGCCGAGAATTTGAATAAATATTTTAGATATTATTCTTCCCTTTATTTAATTATCTGTCCTAAAAATCAAGATTTGTATGGCTTTGGTAGCTTAAGTTAATAGCTATTTACCGAATTATAACGTCCACTTGCAAAAAGTCGAAACTTAAATAAGAATATATCTTTATTTTTCCATTTTTTTGTGATATAATTAATATAGGTTTTAAAAGGAGGTCTTATCATTATGTGGCAAATTTGGTTAATTGTTGCAGGAGTTTGTATAATAGCTGAATACTTTACAGTTGGCTTTTTAATTTTTTGGTTTGCAATTGGAGCTTTAATTGCAATGCTTGTTAGTTTCTTTACAACAAACATAATTATTCAAACATCAGTATTTGTAATATCTTCAACTCTTTTAATTTTTGCTACAAAACCCTTTGTAAAAAAATTTTATAAAGAAGAAACTATAAAAACTAATGTATTTTCAATTATTGGTAAAATTGGAATTGTAACAGAAGAAATAAACTCTATTCATTCTAAAGGACAAATTAAAGTAGATGGTGAAGTTTGGTCTGCTACTTCTAATACAGAAACAATAATTCCAAAAGGTTCAGAAGTTGAAATACTAGAAGTAAAAGGTGTAAAAGTAATAGTTTCACCTATAAAAATATCTTCTGAAAATGTAAAATAGTTATTAAACTTTAGCACACAAAAGATACTTAGATAAATCTAAGTAACATTAAAATATATAAGAATTTTTTTAAAGGAGGAAAAAATTATGGCGTTTTTATTAATTTTATTAGTTATTATATTAATAATAGCTTTTATGTCAGTTAAAATTGTTAGACAATCTGAAGTTTATATTATAGAAAGATTAGGAAAATTTTCTAAAGTTGCTGATGCAGGTCTTACAATAATTGTTCCATTTTTTGATCATGTAAGAAGTGTTGTAAGCTTAAAACAACAAACTATGGATGTCCCACCACAAGGTGTTATTACTAAAGATAATGTTACAATAACTATTGATACAGTTGTTTTTTATCAAATAACTGATCCAGCTAAAGCAGTATATGAAATTCAAAGTTTAAAGAAAGGTATTGAATATTTAGCTATTACTACAATTCGTGATATTATTGGTAAAATGGACTTAGATGAAACTTTTAGTTCTAGAGACGGAATTAATACACAATTAAGAGTTGTTTTAGATGAAGCAACTGATAAGTGGGGATGTAAAATTGATAGGGTTGAAATTAAAGATATTACACCTCCAGCAGACATTAGAGATGCTATGGAAAAAGAAATGAATGCTGAAAGAAATAAAAGAGCCTTAATACTAGAATCAGAAGCTCAAAGACAATCTGCAGTTACTATTGCAGAAGGTAAAAAACAAGCTGCTATTTTAGAAGCCGAAGCTGATAAAGAAGCTCAAATTAGAAGAGCTGCTGGTGAGGCTCAAGCTATAAAAGAAGTTGCTGAAGCAAAAGCTAAAGAAATTCAGATGATTTATGATGCAATGAAAAAAGCAGACCCAAATGATACGTTAGTTCAATTAAAATCTTTAGAAGCTCTTGAAGAAGTTGCTAAAGGTGATGCAAATAAAATCTTTATTCCTTTTGAAGCAACAAAGGCTTTAAGTTCAATAGGTTCAATTAAAGAAGTTTTAACAGATAATAAAAAATCTTCTAAAAAAGATTAGTATAAACAAATTACATAAAAAGATGAATTAAGCTATTTTAATTCATCTTTTTTATCTATTTAAATTAACTATATTTAGTAATATAAATTTTAATTCAAATTTTTTTTATAAGATTTCATAAATCTCTTACATCTAAACAATTATCTCATCAAGCTCTTTATAATATTTTTCAAATAAAAGTTATAATACCCTTTGCATAGCTATTTTCCATATCTCAATTGAATCTTTATTTATTTTACATTCTTCTCTTATTTTGTTATATTCTTTTAAGGCTTGCTTTGGTATATCAATTCCTGTTTCAAGTGCTTTTATTAATAATTTCCCCCACTGTATCTCATCTTTATAAATCTCTGATTTTTTAACTTTTTCTATTACTTCCTTTATATTATATTTAATATAATATTCTTCAAGTTTTTCAAAAGTGTCTGTTATATCTAAAATAGAAAATTGAGCTCCAATTACTCCTGCATCTGATGTAATTCCTATTGAACCTGGATTTATATATTTTATATCTTTCTTTCTAAAATTAAATTGTTTATGTAAGTGACCAAATATTTTATATTTACAATTTTCTATTTGTGTAAAATTACCTTTATGTGAAACATATATTTTACTTTCTTCATTAATTTTTATTTCCAAAGACGATGGCAATTTTTTTATCCATTCTAAATCTTCTTTAGTTAATTGATTATAGGTACTTATAATATTTGTTCTCATTTTTATATCAATTTTTTCTTTATTTTTTAATTTGTCATATTTAAGAATATATTCTTCTCTATTTCCAGATATAGTATAGCATTTATACTTTTTCTCACTTTGCTTTATTAATTGCAATACTTGGTGTGATTCTGGAAAATCAGTTATATAATCACCACACCAAATTATTGAATCTATATTCATTTTTTCTGCTTCTTTTAGAGCTTGTTCTAAAGCTATATAATTGCCATGAATATCACTAAATATTAAAAATTTCATTTTATCCTCATTTTCTTTTATTTTCTAATTATTTAATATTACTTATTATGTTTCTCCCAAAATTTCCTAATGAAGTTTAAAGAAACTGTAGATAATCTTTTATTTCCATAATATAATTCTCCTTTTTATTTTAATTTTATAACTAAAACTTTTTGCTCTATTGTAAGATAATATACAAATTTTATCTAATAATTTAAGATGGTGTTTTATTCACTATTAAATCAACCTTACCTTCTTTTAAGTAAATAATTTTGTCAGAACCTTCAATAGTCGACTTTCGATGAGCTATAATAATAACTGTACTATCACATGCAATTTTATCGATTAATTTTTGAATTCTCTCTTCAGTTTTCAAATCAATATTAGAAGTTGGCTCATCAAAAATGTAAATATTAGCTTTATGCAAAATAGCTCTAAGAAAAGCAATCATTTGTAATTGACCATAGGATAATTTACTTTTTTCAATTATCTCATCAAGCCCTTTATCATAATTTTCAAATACTTGTTCAAAACCAATTTCTATAGCTACTTTTTTTATTTGTTCCTCTGTAATTGAATTATCATCTAATATTATATTATTCTTAAGTGTATCCTTCATAATATATGGTGTTTGAGAAATATAAGAAATATTTTTTCTTATATCTTTAATTCTAATTTTTGAAATATCTTTTCCTCCAATTAAAATTCTGCCTTTTGATATTGGATATAGTCTCATAAGCATATTTGTTAAAGTTGTCTTACCTACTCCTGTTTTTCCAACAATTGTTACTTTATTTCCTTCTTTAATAATAAAAGAAATATCTTTTAATACTTTATTTTCTCCATATTGCATATCAACCTTTTCAAACTCAATATCACCTTTTAAATTTTCAACCTTTTCTCCTTTTTCGATATCTTCTTTTCCACTTTCGTTCAACAATTTATTTATCCTTTTTAAAGATATTAAAGATACTTGTATTTCTTCTAATTGAGTAAATATTTCATTAAGTGGTGTTCTACAATTTTGAATATATGTAATTACAAGATATATGCTTCCTAAAGATATAGACATATCTATATTAAATACATAAATTAAAATTATATAAATTGCTATTGCATGTATTATTAAAGCTAATGGATATATAAAGCTTTCTTGAAATACAAAGCTTTTTCTATACTTATACTCCTCATCTAAGGTTTTATGTATGGTTTTATTATTTTTAGACTGTAGTGAAAATAAATAGGTTAATTTATTTTTATTGTACATTTCTGAATATTGTTTATTTTCTAAATCTCTTTTATTTATAATATTTTTATTTGCTTTTGCTACCTTTTTTGAAAAATAGTAAGAAATTATGGCATTTAATAAAACTGCAAAACTACCTATAATTGCAATTCTTACATCTGCAAAATACATAAATATTACCATTATTATTATATATATTACATGATTTAATAAAATTTGCGACATTCCAAAAAATAATGGAAATATATTATCCATGTCTGCTGTCATTCTAGTGTATATTTCTGTGGAGTTATATTTTGCATAAGTTGTCATATCCCATTTCAGTACTTTTGAAAAAAGTCTTTCTCTTAGTTCTTTTAGTATTTTTGCCATTAATTTATTTGAAATACTATTTCTTACATTTTTTGAAATAAGTAAAATAATATGTACTATTGCGTAAGTTAAAAACAAATTTATCAATATATCTTTCGATTTAAAATCTATATCTAATATTTTTTTCATTATGTATGGATGTAATACACTTAACACATTACAAATTATTAGAAAAAAAGCAACGATAAATAGACCTTTAATATTTTTCTTTAGTATATATTTCATCTGCTTCTTCCTTTCTTTCTAAGTTATTTAATTCTTTATAAAATTCGTTCTTTTGTAATAATTCTTCATGTGTTCCACAATCTTGTATTCTACCATTTATTAATATATATATTTTGTCTAAAGTTTTTACATTAGAAGTTTTGTTTGATATTACTATTAGTGTGTTATCTCCTACTTCTTCTAGTAAAGTATTCATTATTTTTTGTTCAGTATTACTGTCTAGGGCTGAAAGTGTATCGTCAAAAATATTAATTTCTCTAATTTTAGATAAATTTCTTGCTATTGATATTCTTTGCTTTTGTCCACCAGATAATTTAATTCCTTTTTCTCCGCACCCATGTATTTTCTTTATCTTTCAGATTTTTAATATCTTGTTTTAAAGCTGCTTTTTCAATGGCTTTTTGTATCTGTTCTTCCTTTAAATTTTTTTCAATATCTATATTTAATTTTATAGTGTCATCTAATATAATGTTAGCTTGTACTGCATAATTATACTTGCTAAATATTGAATTTCTATTATAGTTATTTATATCTTCTTTATTTATATATAGCTTTCCTTTAGGAATTTCATAAAATCCTGTTATTATATTCATTAGGGTAGTTTTTCCACTTCCAACTTGTCCTATTATACCAATTTTTTCTCCTTTTTTTATCGTCATATTTATATCTTTTAATACTGGTTTTTCTTTATTTTTATACCAGTAAGTTAAGTTTTTTATCTCTATTGTTTTTATAGCTTTTAGTTCTTTTCCTTGTTGTGTATATTCTTCTAAATTTAAAAAGTAG
>CAQPRV010000088.1 GCA_948857205.1 uncultured Clostridia bacterium | reverse complement strand
CCTCTTGTATCAGTTTCAAAGACTTTACTATCAAAACCATTTTCACTCGCAGTCTTAACATTAACTACCTCTTTCTCTGCCATTTTATATCGCACCTCCTTTTAAATGAATTTTCACAAGTGCAAAAAATTAAGTAGAAATCAAAAAGGGAGGTGCCATTAAAATGGCAGAAAAAGAAATTTCAAATATTATTAAATTACAAATAGAGGCTGGAAAAGCATCACCAGCTCCACCAGTTGGTCCAGCATTAGGTTCAAGTGGTGTTAACATCATGCAATTTGTTAAAGAATTTAATGATAGAACTGCAAATCAACCTGGAATGATAATACCAGTTGTAATAACAGTATATAAAGATAAATCTTTTGAATTTATAACAAAAGTACCACCAGTTGCAGTTTTAATAAAAAAAGCAATCAAAATTGAAAAAGGTTCAGGAAAACCAAACAAAGAAAAAGTTGCTAAAATAACAAAAGCACAAGTAAAAGAAATTGCTGAACAAAAAATGCCGGACTTAAATGCAGCATCAATAGAAACAGCTATGAGTATGGTTGAAGGTACTGCTAGATCTATGGGTGTTGTAGTTACAGAATAAATAATATAAAAATTGGGAGAGCAAAAATGCTCGTTAAAACCAAAGGAGGTAAAAAATGAAAAAAGGAAAAAGATATGCTGAAAGCATAAAACTAATTGAAAAAGACAAAGAATATGAAGTAAAAGAAGCATTAGAAATAATTGAAAAAATGCCAAAAACAAAATTTGACGAAACAGTAGAATTACATGTAAAATTAGGTGTTGACTCAAAACATGCTGACCAACAAGTTAGAGGAACAGTTGTACTTCCAAATGGAACAGGAAAGACACAAAAAGTCTTAGTATTTGCAAAAGGACCAAAAGCAGAAGAAGCAGAAAAAGCTGGAGCAGACTTTGTAGGAGCAGAAGAATTAATACCAAAAATACAAAATGAAAACTGGTTTGATTATGATGTAGTTGTTGCTACACCTGATATGATGGGTGTTGTAGGAAGATTAGGAAAAGTATTAGGACCAAAAGGATTAATGCCTAATCCAAAATCAGGAACTGTTACAATGGATGTTACAAAAGCAATAAGTGAAATAAAATCAGGTAAAGTAGAATATAGACTAGATAAGAACAATATAATTCACTTAGGATTTGGAAAAGTATCATTTGGAACAGAAAAATTAATAGAAAACTATGAAACAATTATAAATGCTATAATAAAAGCAAAACCAGTAGTAGCGAAAGGTCAATACATAAAAAGTGTTGCAGTAACAACAACAATGGGACCAAGTATTTTTATTGGACAAAAATAAAAAAATAAACCATAGACAGTAGGCAAATTTAATAAGTCCTACCGAGGTAATATAAAAAAAGAGATATCATACTCTTTGTATTCCTTGGTAGGAAACAAAGAGTGTTTTTATACAATAGGAAAGTTATACTTTACTATTGTATAAAAAGCTACAATCATAACATATGCATAAGTTATGCAGTAGTAAATCTTATTTATAGTTTTTAAATTACAAAAATAAAAAACAATATTTATAATGGAGGTGAAAGAAAAAAATGGCAAGTGAAAAAATATTAAATCAAAAGAAAGAAGAAGTTAAAAAATTAGCAGATGAAATGAAACAAGCAAAATTAATTCTTTTAACAAACTATAGAGGAATTACAGTAGCAGATGATACTATATTAAGAAAAGACTTAAGAAATGTAAATGCAAAATGTACAATTATAAAAAATAATATAACAAGAAGAGCATTACAAGAGGCTGGAATAGAAGGGTTAGAAGACAAATTAGTAGGACCAACTGCTGTTATAATGAGTAATGAAGATTATTTAGAACCTGCAAAAACTATATATAAATATAGTAAAGATAATGAATTTTACGAAATTAAAGGTGGAGTAATTGAAGGAAAAGTAATGACAGCAGAAGAAATTATAACACTAGCAAAATTACCTTCAAGAGAAACTTTACTTTCAATGCTTGCTGGTGCATTACTTGGAAATATTTCAAAAATTGCAGTTGCACTTGAAGAAGTTAGAAAACAAAAAGAACAAAATGGTGAAAAAGTAACAGTAGCAGTTGTAAAGGAAGAAGCATCTGTAGAAGAAGCAACAATAGATGCTGAATAATTATTAATAAATAGAGTAGTGAACTTAGATCACTGAAAAAGCAAAATAATTAGAAAAATAACAAGTTTAAATATAAATTTTACAATATTTAATATTTTATCTAATTAAATAAGCTATCAAAATTTTTAGGAGGATTTTAAAATGGAAAAAATTGAAAAATTAATTGAAGAAATCGACGCTTTAACAGTCGTTGAATTAGCAGATTTAGTAAAAGCTATAGAAGAAAAATATGGAGTATCTGCTATAGCATCTGCTGCACCAGCAGCTGGAGCAGTAGATGGAGGAGGAGCAGCAGAAGAAAAATCATCTTTTGATGTTGTATTAGCAGAAGCAGGAGATCAAAAAATAAAAGTTATAAAAGTTGTTAGAGATGCTACAGGATTAGGATTAAAAGAAGCTAAAGAATTAGTTGATGGAGCACCAAAAACAGTTAAAGAAGGAGTAAGCAAAGAAGAAGCAGAAGAATTAAAAGCTAAATTTGCTGAAGTTGGAGCTGTTGTAGAATTAAAATAGTAATATAAAAGAAGTAGAATATAAAAGGTCTACTTCTTTTTATATTCTAGGAAAGTTATCATGGCATGATAACTTTTTGTAGATATCTTATTAATATTTAAAAAAATAAAGATTTTACTTAACTGTAACAAATAATATAGTTTTTCAGAGTTTTTAACAAACTAGGACTTGTTTTTTTGGAAAAAAAAGTATATAATTGAACAAATTAAAAAGAGGAGATGATAACATGGAAGTAAGTAAAGAAGAAATATTACATATTGCCAAATTAGCTGATTTAGAAATAGAAGAAAAGGAAATAGAAGACTATATAATAAATTTAGAAGAAATACTAAATTTTGCTAATATAGTAAATAATGCTCCAGTTGAAGAATTAGATATCACAGTAGGAAGTAAAGAAGAAGTAAATGTATTTAGAAAAGATGAAATAAAAATATTTAAAGATAATAAAAGTTTATTACAGAATGCACCAAGCCAAGATCAAAACATGTTTAAAATACCAAAAGTAATACAATAAGCTTAAACATAGATACAAGAAACCAGAAAATAAAAAGCAAGAAGACAACAAAGAAATAGGTTAAGAGGGAGGAAAATTAATGGAGGTTACAGAATTAACAGTTCATGAATTACAAGAAAAGATAAAAAACAAAGAACTAACAATAACACAAATAACCAATTCATATATAGAAAGGATAAAAGAAAAAGAAAAAGATGTACAAGCCTTTGTAACAGTTATAGATAATGACGCTAAAAAGCAAGCATCAGAATTAGAAGAAAAAGCAACTAAAGGTGAGATAAAAGGAGAGTATATAGGGATACCTATAGGAATTAAAGATAATATATGTACAAAAGGTATAAAAACAACATGTAGTTCAAAAATGTTAGAAAACTTCATATCACCATATGATGCAACAGTAATGGAAAAAATAAATCAAGAAAATATGATTAATTTAGGAAAACTAAATATGGACGAATTTGCTATGGGAGGTTCAACAGAATATTCATACTTTAAGAAAACAAGAAATCCATGGAACTTAAATAAAGTACCAGGAGGTTCATCTGGAGGATCAGCAGCAGCAGTTGCGGCCAATATGGTTCCATGGGCTTTAGGTTCAGACACAGGAGGTTCAATTAGAGAACCTGCAAGTTTTTGTGGAGTAGTAGGATTAAAACCAACTTATGGATTAGTATCAAGATATGGAGTAGTAGCTTTTGCATCATCACTTGACCAAATAGGTCCAATAACAAAAGATGTAACAGATAGTGCCATGCTTTTAAATATAATAGCAGGGCACGATGAAAAAGATACAACTTCAAGTAATAGAGAAAAAGTTGACTATACTAAATGTCTAAAAAATGATGTAAAAGGGTTGAAAATAGGAGTACCAAAAGAGTTTTTTGGAGAAGGAATAAATCAAGAAGTAAAAGAGGCTTTAGAGAATGCAATAGAGACCTACAAAAAATTAGGTGCAGAAATTGAAGAATTTTCATTAGATATTGCAAAATATTCTTTAGCAAGTTACTATATTATAGCATGTGCAGAAGCAAGTTCAAACTTAGGTAGATTTGATGGAATACGTTATGGATATAGAACACCAGAATTTAGTAATTTAAAGGAATTATATAAAAAATCAAGAAGTGAAGGTTTTGGAGCAGAAGTAAAAAGAAGAATTATACTTGGGACATATGTATTATCATCAGGATATTATGATGCATATTATAAAAAAGCACAACAAGTACGTACCTTAGTAATAAATGAATTTAATAAGGGCTTTGAAAAATATGATATTATATTAACACCAACATCACCAACAGTAGCCTTTGACATAGGTTCAAAATCAAGTAACCCATTAGAAATGTATTTAGCAGACATATGTACAGTATCAGTAAATATTGCTGGGCTTCCAGGAATATCAATACCATGTGGAATAGACAAGCAAGGGATGCCAATAGGAATGCAATTAATAGGGAACAGATTCTGTGAAGAAAAAATATTAAATGCAGCATATACCTTTGAACAAGAAATAAAATTTAGAGAAAAATATAAACCAGAATTTAAATAAATCACTAAGCTATGATTTTTAGGGCAGAGGAAAAAATCATTAAAAAAGAGGAGGAAAATTAATGTCAAGAGATGATTATGAAGTAGTAATAGGATTAGAAGTACATGCAGAACTTTCTACAAAAACAAAAATATTTTGTTCATGTCCAACAGAATTTGGTGCAGCACCTAATACACATACATGTCCAATATGTATGGCAATGCCAGGTACATTACCTGTTTTAAATGAAAAAGTAGTAGAATATGCAGTAAAAGCTGGACTTGCCACTAATTGCAATATCGCAAGAGAAAGTAAGAATGATAGAAAAAATTACTATTATCCAGATCTTCCAAAGTCATATCAAATTTCGCAATTTGATAAACCACTTTGTGAACATGGATATGTAGAAATAGATACAAAAAACGGTAAGAAAAAAATAAGAATAACTAGAATTCATATAGAAGAAGATGCAGGTAAGTTAAACCATGATGAATTTGGTGGAGGAAGTTTAGTAGATTTAAATAGAGCAGGTGTTCCTTTAATTGAAACTGTTTCTGAACCAGATATGAGTAGTAGTGAAGAAGTAGAATCATATTTAAGAAAATTAAAATCTATATTTGAGTATATAGAAGTATCAGATTGTAAAATGCAAGAAGGATCTTTAAGAGCTGATGTTAATGTATCAGTTAGAAAAAAAGGTGATACAAAACTTGGAACTCGTACAGAAATGAAAAATATGAACTCATTTAGAAGTATAGTAAGAGCTATTGAATACGAAGTAGATAGACAAATAGATGTTATTGAAGATGGTGGAACAATAGAACAAGAAACCTTAAGATGGGATGATGTATCAGGAAAAACATTCTCAATGAGAGATAAAGAAGATGCACAAGATTACCGTTACTTTCCAGATCCAGATCTAGTTGCTATAAAACTTTCAGAAGAATATATTGAAAATATTAAAAATTCACTACCAGAATTGCCAGAAAGCAGAAAACAAAGATATTTAGAAGAATATAAACTATCTGAAAAAGATGCTAATTTAATTACATCTTCAAAATATTTATCAGATTTATTTGAAAATTCAATTAAAGTATGTAACAATCCAAAGGCAGTTAATAATTGGATTATATCAGATATCTCAAGAATATTAAATGAAACAGAAATGGATCCAATAGAAATTCCATTTGATAGTGAACAATTAGGAAAATTAATCATTTTAATTGATAAAGGAACAATTAGTTCAAGTATTGGAAAAAAAGTTTTAACTGAATTATTTGAAAATCCACGAGATCCCGAAATTATAATAAAGGAAAAAGGTTGGATACAAATTTCAGATGAAGGTGCAATAAAAGAAGTAGTATTAAAGATATTAGAACAAAATCCACAATCAATAGCTGATTATAAAGGTGGAAAAGATAAAGCTTTAGGATTTTTAGTTGGGCAAGCAATGAAAGAAACAAAAGGAAAAGCAAATCCACAAATGTTAAATAAGATGTTTTTAGAAGAATTAAATAAAATATAAAAAGCTTATATTATAGTAATAAAAAATCCTTGAAAATACATATGTAAATTCAAGGATTTTTATAAATAATTTATATAAATTGCTTTTTTATTCCTTCCATAACAAATCCACAAATTATAAATTCAATTCCAAAAATTAAACTTAATTTAAATAAAGAAATCCCTATGTAATAAACAATTGGAGAAGGAAAATTAAAATCATATGTAAACAATATAAATACTGAAATTAAGCAAAGTATAAAACAAAATTTTAATCCATTATTCATAATTTTATATGTTATTTTATCAAAATTTTTATAAGTATTAATAATTTTTTTTATCATAATACACCTCTTAAATATTTATCTTATATAATAATATTAGCATGAAAGGGATATGAATACAATGGAAATGACTACCATAGCTTATAATTTTTATCTATATTTGTACATAATATAGCATTTTAATAATTATAAAAAATATATAATATAACCTTTTTGTAAAATTATATTATATTTATTAAACACATAAAAAAGAACTTTTTAATAAGTTCTTTCTAATAAAAACTATGCATAATTTTTATTTAGCTTAAGCTGTTGCTGTATTTAATTTTTTTGATAAACTAGATTTTTTTCTAGCTGCTGTATTTTTTACAATAACACCTTTACTACATGCTTGGTCTATTTTTTTTGTTGCTTCTGATAATAAAGTTTTTGCTTCTTCTATATTTCCAGCATTTATAGCTTCTTCGAATTTTCTAACAGCTGTTTTATATCCAGATTTTATCATATTATTTCTTAAAGTTTTTTTCTCAATTACTTTAACTCTTTTCTTTGCTGATTTAATATTTGGCATTTTAAGCACCTCCTCTTAGTCTATATTACACTATAACATATCCTATTCTACCACATTTTTCAAGAATTGGCAAGACATAATAAAAAAATTATATTAAAATAAATTAAATTTATTGTAATATCAATAAATTTATGATATATTCATTAACATAGAATGGAGGAATACAAATGATAGCAATTGGAAGTGACCATGGAGGATACAAACTTAAAGAAGAAATAAAAAAATACTTAGAAGAAAAAGAAATAGAATATAAAGACTTTGGAACAAATAGTGAAGAGAGAACAGACTATCCAATATATGCAGAAAAAGTTGCAGAAGCGATACAAAAAAAAGAATGTGACAAAGGAATACTATTATGCAGATCAAGCCATGGAATGACAATAGTAGCAAACAAATTTAAAGGAATAAGAGCAGCATCAGTTACAGATGAAGAAACTGCTAAATTTGCCAAATCAGATGATAATGTTAACGTAATAACAATAGGAGGAGACTATATAAAAATAAGTCAAGCAATATGTATAATAAGAACTTGGTTAGCAACAGAATTCAAAGGTGAAAGATATGCAGAAAGATTAGAAATGGTACAAAAAATCGAAGAAAAAAACATGAAATAGGGGGCATATGCTATGTGGGGAGATATAGCAATAGCATTTTTACTAGCTTTTATAGTAACCTTTATGGCTACACCATATACCATAAATCTTGCAAAAAGAATAGGAGCAGTAGATATACCAAAAGATAAAAGAAGAATGCATAAAAAAGAAATGCCAAAGTTTGGGGGACCTGCAGTAATATTAGGCTTTTTAGTATCAGTAATATATTTATTAATAGTAATGAATATTGAAAACTCTATTAATTTATTTGGAGAAGAAGAATATGCCAAAAAATTAGTAGGAATGTTTATAGGAATAGTAATACTATCGATAGTATGTGTTATAGATGATATAAAAACTGTAAAGCCATTAACAAAATTGATAGGACAACTTGTAGCAGCAATTATAGTAGTTGCCTTTGGACTAAGAATAGATAATATATCAATATCACTTTTTACAATGCCAGAAATAAATGAAGTATTTTCAATAATATTAACAATAGGTTGGATAATTGGAGTAACAAATGCAGTAAACTTAATAGATGGTCTTGATGGACTATCATCTGGAATATCAGTTATTTCAGCAATATCCTTACTAATAATTTTTGTATTAAATGGTTCACCACTTGTAGCTATTGTACTAATAACAGCCTTAGCAGGTTCTTTAGTTGGTTTTTTGCCATTTAACTTTGCACCAGCTAAAACCTTTATTGGTGATACAGGAGCTAATTTTATAGGTTTTACCTTATCAATAATATCTATATTAGGAGTAGCAAAAACTTATACAATTGCAGTAATAGTTTTACCTTTAATTGTATTAGGATTACCTATCTTTGATACACTGTGGGCAATTGTAAGAAGAATAATAAAAGGAAAATCAATTAAAGCAATATTTAAAGCAGATAAAGGACACTTACATCATAAAATAGTAAGAAAAGGCTTTAGTCAAAAACAAGCAGTATTAATTTTATATGGAATTAGTGCGACATTTGGGATTTTTGCAGTAATTTTATTAGATAGCGGAATCTGGAAAGCTTTATCTTTTCTATTAATGGTAATTGTAGCCCTAGGCATAGGATATAAGAACTTTTTAGAAGAAAAGTCTGAAACTCAAATGTATGAATGTATTGAGTGTAAATATATATATAATCCCAAATATGGAAATCAAAAAGAAGGAATAAAACCTGGAACACCTTTTGAAGACTTACCAGAAGATTGGGAATGTCCAGTATGTGGAGAAGGAAAAGACATGTTTCAGATACATCAATAAAAATATGTAATAAAAAAATCACTTTAAATTTAATTATTTAAAGTGATTTTTATGTTAAATTATTATTAATAAATGAAGCGGAAAATATTGAAAAATCACTTTTATATTAATATTATATAAGAAATATTAGTACAAGGGTGAGAAAAATGGAGAATTTAAGTAAAAAAATAAAAATATTAATATCTAGTATGTTGATAATTATAATACTATTAGTAATAACAATATTAACAAAAAATGATGTCAAAGCACCAGCATTAAAAGAAGAAACAAATAAACTAGCATTAGAACTGCCAGAAAAAGTAAAAATAGAAGTAAATATAAAAGAAGAAACAGAAAGCTCATATAAATGTTTACTAATATTTACATCAAATGACGAAAATAACAAAATAAAAAGTATAGAATATCCAGAAGAAGAAGGAAAAGAACCTAATATATTACAAATAGCTGAAGAAGAAGGAAGACAAACAATTGCAATAGACTATGAACTTCAAAAAGATGATATTCAAAAAAGATTTAAAGTAAAAACAAAAGATAATGAAACAGTAATCAAACAAACAGCATATGATATAAATTTACATTATAATG
>CAQPRV010000087.1 GCA_948857205.1 uncultured Clostridia bacterium | reverse complement strand
GGAGGAATTACAATGTTAGAAAAAAGAATTGCAACATGTGATAGACAAAACTTTAGAAAAATACCATATGAACTAGAAAATCAAAAAATATGTTAGTATAACAAGACACTAACAAAAATATAAAAAAATTCTCAAAAAAAGTGTCCAAAAACTTGACATAGATCCAGTTATTGCAAGATGGATGTGTATAAAATATGCTATTCCATTATTAAAAAAGTCTAATATGCCTAGAATTATAAATATAGCATCAAGATTAGGAACAAAACCAATGGAAGATTCTGTTGCTTACTGCACAAGTGAAGCAGCAACGATAATGCTTACACAATGTTGTGCGTTAGAATTAACAAAAAAATATAATATAAAAACAAATACGGTAAGTCCATCAATGACATTGACACCATTTGCTAAAAAGAGTTATAAAGAAGATGAAATAAAACAAACAGCTATGAAAAATCCAAGTGGTAGATTGGGAGAAATTGAAGATACAGTAAATGCAGTATTATTTTTATTAAGTGAAAAAGCAGACTATATAAATGGAGAAAATCTTAATGTCAATGGTGGTATATTGTTAGTGTAAACAAAGAGAATTGGAGGAAAAGTAAATGGAAAATTATTTTATAATACATGGAAGTTTTGGAAGTCCATTTGGAAATTGGTTTAGTTGGTTACAAGATTTTATATCCTCTGATGGAAAACAGGTATATGTACCACAGTTTCCAATAGGAGTTGGTTATCAAAATTATGAAAATTGGAGTAAATTACTTAAATATTATTTGGAATTAGGCTTAATTAATGAGAATACAACAATAATAGCACATAGTATTGCACCAGTATTTATATCAAAATTTTTAACTGAAAATGAAGTAAAAATTAAAAAATTAATATTTGTATGTGGTTTTAACAATTATTTAGGAATAAATGAAGAATATGATACAGTTAATAAAACAATGTATTTTGATAATTTAGAAGATGTAAAGAAATATGCAAATGAAATAATATGTTTTTATTCGGATAATGATCCATATGTAAAATATGAAGCAGAAAAGGAATTTGCAGACAAAATTGCAACAGAGCAAGTTTTAATACCAAATGCAGGACACATAAATAGTGAGAGTGGATATGACACATTTGAAGATATAGTAAATTATATATAAAGGTAGAAAATGAGTATGAAAGTTTTAAGTTTAACAGAACCTTATGCAACATTAATTAAGAATGGAAAGAAAAAAGTTGAAACTAGAAGTTGGAAGACATCATACAGAGGAGAATTATATATTCATGCTAGCTCAACTAAAATGCCTAAAGCAACAAAAGAAAATATAGAATTAATGAATTTAGTAAAAGATAATGATATGAATTATGGAAATATAATTTGCAAATGTAATTTAGTTAATTGTGTAAAAATGACAACAGAATATGTGAAAGATATTAGAAAGAATAATTATCAAGAATATATTTGTGGTGAATATTCAGAAGGAAGATATGCATGGATATTAGAAAATATTGAAATATTAGATAAACCAATTAAAGTTAAAGGTCATTTAAGTATTTGGAATTATAATGAATAAATGGAGGTGTGAAGATGAGTAATATAGTAAAACAAGATGAAGTATTTGGAAATTACTACAATAGAATAAATACATTAATTTTGAAGACAAAGAAAAATGTTGTTAAAAATGTAAATTATGAAATGGTAGAATTGTATTTTGAAATTGGTTCTACTATAAATGAACTAATTGAAAACTATAATTTAGAAGCATCTCAAAATGAAATAATTAAATCTTTTTCAGAAAAGTTAAGTAGAGAATTTGGAGAAGGATTTAGTGTACCAAATTTAAAGAAAATGAAGAAGTTCTATTTGACTTATAGAACTGGTTCCACAGCGTGGAACCAGTTGAGTTGGAGCCATAATCGTCTAATAATGAATATTGATGATGAAAATAAAAGAAATTTTTATTTAGAAGAAACAATAAAATCAAAATGGAGCGTTAGACAATTAGAAAGGCAAATAAATAGTTTCTACTATGAAAGGTTATTATCAACGAGTGAAGATAACAAAGCAGAAGTAAAAAATGAAATAGATATTTTAGAGAAAAAAGAAAAAGTGCAAGACTTTATTAAAGATCCTTATGTTTTAGAGTTTTTAGACATAAAAGATAGGAGATTTTTAGAAAAGGACTTAGAATCTAATTTACTTGAACATATTTCAGAATTTTTATTAGAACTTGGGCGAGGTTTTTCTTTTGTAGCAAGACAAAGAAGAATTGATGTAGATGGAGATAACTTCTATATAGACTTGGTGTTTTATAACTATGTGTTAAAGTGTTTTGTTTTAATTGATTTAAAATTAGACAAGCTAACACATCAAGATATTGGACAAATGGATTTTTATGTTAGATATTATGATAATGAGATAAAATCAGAAGATGACAATCCAACAATAGGAATAATACTATGTTCAGATAAAAAAGATACAATAGTAAAATATTCTGTTCTTAATGATAATAAGAATTTATTTGCTTCAAAATATCAGTTGTATTTACCAACAGAAGAAGAACTAGCAAGAGAAATAGAAAAACAAAAAGAAGAATTTGAAGATAAGAAGTAGAGTGGTTCCACACTGTGGAACTAGTATAAACATTAGTAAATTAAGGAAAAGAAAAATGTATGTAGATGAATTATTTGAAAAATCAATGAAAAAGATGAAAAATATTGCAAAATTAAAGAAAATGGATTTGCATATTCACTCTCCAGCATCTAAAGACTATATTTACTCAGAAAATCACATAGACATTATAAAAGAATATGAAAAATTTATAAATAAATTTATAGATTCTGATTTGGATGTTATTGCAATAACAGATCATAATACTATAGAAGGATATAAACAAATAATCGATATAATAAATAAAAGTGAAGAATTAAAAGAAAAACTCAATGGAAAATATATAATGCCAGGAATAGAGGTTACATGTTTTTCAAGACACTTTTTAGTTTATTTTTCTGAAAAAATTGCAATATCAGTAATAGAAGATTTTATAAAAAGATGTGGCATAGATAATAAAAAGGACAATGATAAAGCGAGTGCAGATAGAGTAACACCATTGACATTATGCGAAATTGCCAACGAATATAATGCTTTTGTATGTTTACCACATGCAGATGGTGATAAGGGTTTTCTTAAAGATTATATAAAAACATCAAAAAAGGATGAAGAATTTATACTTAATGGAGGAATTGTTGAAAAAGTACTAAAATCTCCAAATTTGTTAGGAGTTTGTATTAGTAATGAAAGCAATAGAAATGAATTAACTAAATTAATAAAAAATTTTAATAAAAATTTAAAAATCTTTAAAGCTTCGGATAGTCATAGTATCTTTGATAAGGAAAATTATAAAGGTTCAGGAAAACCAATAGGGACAGAATTTTTTTATGCTAATATGGGGGAACTAAGTTTTAGAACAATTAAGTCTTTTTTTCAAAATCCTCATACTCAAATATTTGAAGATATTCCAATTAAGAAAAATTCTTATATAATATCTACTTGTATCAAAGGAAGCTTTGTAAAAAATAAAAGTAAAGAAGTAGATTGGGAAATAATACCTTTTTCAAGAGAATTAAATTGCTTTATTGGAGCAAGAGGAACAGGAAAATCAACAGTTATAGATATAATAAAATATGCTTTTAATTTTTATGATACAGAAACATATTATTATTCTAAAAATGATGATTATTTAATATATAATGTTGATGAAATTGAAGAATATGATGAGATTGAAGAAAAAGAAAATATTATAAGTAGATTTGAAGAGATTATTTTATTTGTCAGTAAAGAAGATAAACTTTATGCTATTACAGTAGCACCAAAAGGAATAAATAGTCCTAATGTTACTATTTATAATTATAATAATAGGAAATTTAAAAAACAAATAAATTCTGTTAGATTAGATACTACAAATATGAATAAAATCATATCATTTCTCGATGATATAAAACCAATAATATATCAACAAAAAAATATATTAGAAATAGGAAATAATAGAATGAAAGTAACTAAAACTATTTATTCAATCATAGAAAGAATTATAGGAAGAAAATATCAAGAATTATGCTTAGATAAAAAAATATTACAAAATGAAGTGAATGAACTTTGTCAAAAAATTGACATTGAAAGAAAGAGAGATGAAAATGCACAAAATAATTCAAAAGCATTAGTGTCAAGTTATAATAAATTATTTGATGTATCTGAAAAGATAAATAAATATAATATTGAAACAATTGAAAAGATGAATCAAATTTTAGATGAAAAGTTAATACTAACTTATGAAATTGATTTACCTAAAAAATATAAAGAAAATATAATATATGAAATAATAAAGAATAATAGAAATAAAAGCAATTTAAACGGATATGATGAAGAAATAAAATTAAGAAAGAGTTTGGATTTTCTATTTTCTAAAATATCAAATACACATGATTTATTATATTTATTATTTACTAATCAATACAAAGAGTTAGCAAATAAAACAGGATTGAGCGAAGAAACAGCAAGGGGTGCTTGTCAATATACTTATAAATATTTTCAATTTAATTATGTTTCTAATATACCACAAGTAATTATTGATTTTAAATTAAATGTTAATTATGGAATGAGCAGAAAGAAGATATATAGAGAAAGAACTAACTTATCGTTTGGGCAAAAGGCAGTAGGAATATTATTAATTTTATTATATGGAACTACTATTTCAGACAATAATCAATTATTAATTTTAGATCAACCAGAAGATGATTTAGATAATGCATATGTATATCATACTTTAGTGAAAGAATTAGATAGAGTAAAAGAAAAAAGGCAGTTGATTGTAGCTACACATAGCCCTAATATTGCAGTTGCTGGAAATTCAGAAAATATTATAGTATTAAAAGGTAATGGTGAAAATAGTTGGATTGAATGTAATGGAACAATATATAATAAAGCTGTTTCTTTAGAAGCAATTAATATACTTGAAGGAAATGAAGTAGCATTTAAAGAACGAGCAGAACTTTATGGAATAATTATATAAGTTTTCCTTGCAAAACTTAAAAATTTATGTTAAATTAAAAACATAGTAATAGACAAAAAAATACTGATATGGGTATACATATCTTAAAAACTATTGCTATAACTAATTTTGAAACGGATAATAAGGTGCTTTTGTGCAATACGTTTTTCGCATACGTCCTTTGCTAAGGCACCAACGACGTATCTGTTCGAACTTTTTATAGAACAGAGAGATACAGAAATCAATCAGAAAATAAAATCTGGTTGATTTTTTTGTTGCTTAAAAACAATATTAAAATCATCCAAATGAAGGGATGGTGCGAAAAATGAAGATAATTAAGCAAGAACTAGAATTTGAGGAAGGTCTAAAACAAAGACTTGAATTTATATGTGAGTTTTCAAAAGTTACTCCTACCTTTATCAATGGTAGTATTAGAAAATTAGAGAGAACTAATCTTACATATATTGAGCCACATAGAGTGATTATCAAAAATATTACTTTTTTAGTTTTTAATTATTCAAATGATGTGTATATTTCTAACTTAACTAAAAAGATTAAATTATCAGAGTTAGAAGAATATTTGAAAAACATATAATTGTGAATATTTGACATTTTTTAAAATCGTAGTATAATATAATCAATAAAAATTTATATTTGCTCGGTAAGAGTTATATATATGGGGACTTTGAAAAGATTATATTATATTGCATTATTGTATTTTAGTTTATGATAAATGGATTTAAGAGATGTCAGTAGTACTCGTATTGTACTTTGATGTCTCTTTTTGTTTTATTAAGGAGGTTTGAGAATTGAACGAAGAAAAGAAAAAATGTGGGCTATATTTAAGAGTTTCCACCGAAGACCAAGCTCGTGAGG
>CAQPRV010000086.1 GCA_948857205.1 uncultured Clostridia bacterium | reverse complement strand
CAAAAGTCATAAAGGGTCCTGTCTTCGGGTATAGTTGTGACTTTTGTTATAGAATTTGTTGACGTAACGAAAGGTAGCCGAGGAATTTATGAGAAATGGATAATATTGTAGTTTTGCCTTGAACATCCCTCATTTTATATGATAATAATTTCTAAATATTTTCCAGTTGCATTCGAAATTCCATAAATATTTTAGATATTTTCTTCCCTTATATAAAATAAATTCCCACTAAAAAATCAAGATTTGTAGTTCTTAGGTATTAGGAAAATAGCTATATACTGAACTATAACAAAAAATAAAACAATTAATAATAGCAAAATTATAAAGTCCTATAATTATTTTTATCTGCTCTATCATCCATTTTTCTATCAAACTTTTCATTTTTATAAAACCAATCAGTCTTCTTATCTTTAGGATTATTTTTTCTATTCCTGTCCAATAATAAATCAAATAGTATAGCAATAGGTATTGCTATTCCAATTAATGAGACAAATGCACTTGTATAAATATTTAACGATAAATTTTCATTTGAACCCAATATTAAAGAAATATTACTTGCTAAATTAACTCCAAAGTACATACCATATGCTAGTAAATAAATCAAAGCACCTAATATCTTTCTTTTTATTATTAATAGCATACATAATAAAGTTACAAATAATAAAATTATTTCCATATCTATATTAAATGGTACTATTGGAAATTCAATAGCTAATTTATATAAAAGTGCTATTACAATTCTAAATATCCAAAATGCTCCCATAAATGAAACTAATAGCCATGTAGATAAGTTTTTCATATTTTAATCCTCCTTTTATTTTTATTTATATGTAATTTTGTTTTTATTAAAGGGTAAAAGTATTTTACTTTTACCCTTTTCCTTTTTATTAATCTACAAAGTCAAAATCATCTTTAAATTTTTCTTTAAAAATTTCAAATACTTTGTTTAAAATTTCTTCGTCTTCAACACTTGTATATGATTCTTCATCTGAATCCTCATCGGTATCTTCAACTTTTAGTATTACTACTTCTCCTTCATCTTCTTCTCCTTCTTCATCTATTGGTAGTAATACAACATATTCTTCTTCATCTAACTCAACTAAATCTAGAAATTCAAATTTAACTTCATTTCCTTCTTCATCATTTAATATTACTATGTTATCTAATTCTTCTCCTCCAATATTTTCTTCCATGTTTGTTCTCCTTTCAATTTTAATTACATGTTTTTTTATTATAATACTATAATAACGTATTTTTAATTGTTTTTCAATGAATTTTTTAATTTATTTAAATAAGTTTCTAAAATATATATTGCAGATATAGTATCAACTATATTTCTTTTTTTATTCTTATTTATATCCAAAAAATTCATTGTTTTATGTGCTTCCACAGTTGTTAATCTTTCATCTATCCAATCAATTTTAATTTTGTTATATTTACATTTAAGCTTATGTATAAATTGCTCTGTTATTTCTGCTCTTTTTGAAACTGTTCCATTCATATTAAATGGCATACCTACTACAATTGTATCAATTTTGTATTTTTGTAATATCTCATCTAATCTTTTTAATATTATTTTATCTGTACCATTTCTTTGTATGGTTTCTAATCCTTGTGCAGTTATATTTAATTCATCTGTTATTGCAATCCCTACTCTAGCTTCTCCATAATCAATTCCTAATATTCGCATATTACTCTAATCCTATATAATTTTTAACCATTTTTTCAAGTAATTCATCTCTTTCAATAGTTCTTATCTTGTTTCTTGCATCATTATGGCTTGTTATATAAGTAGGATCACCTGATAATATATATCCAACTATTTGATTAATTGGGTTGTATCCTTTTTCTACTAAATCTTCATATACCTCTTTTAAGACATCTTTACATTTAGTATTTTCTTCTCTTTCTACACTAAAGTTCATTGTTTTATCAAATTCCATATATAATATATCCTCCTTTTATTATATATTAGTGATATCACTTTCTTCTGCATCAGTTGTATCTAAATATTCTTCTAATTTTTTTAATACTTCTTCTAATCCAGTTCCTTTATAATATGTTGATATTACAAAATTTAATTTTGCTTTTGCAGTCATATCATTATTTTGTTTATCTTTTTTTGACTTTTTTACTTCTATAATTAATTCATTTTTTTCTTGTTCTGTTAGAGTAATAGGTTCTATTTCTATTTTTTCTTTAATTTCATTTAAAAAATCTGCTACTCCTGTTGCTTCTACACCAGAAAATGCTATAACAAATTTAGGTCCCATATATCTAACAAAAATATACTGTTTAGAAATATTATCTCTTATATATTCAGCTATTTGGGTTATTACTTTATTTCCTAATTCTCTACAATATCTTTTATTTATTTCCTGTAAATTTATAATTTTGAACATACATATTGTGGATATTGTATATTGGTCTATTACCTTTTTTCCTTCCCCATATAAGTATTCTGCTGAATATAAACCTGTAAAGAAGTCTTTTCTTACTAATGATTCTAATGTCTTTTGATGTACTACAGTTTTAAGTACTGATACTATATTATCTTTTATTACTTCTAAAACTGTAGTATCAACATTATCAAAATCATGTGGTGTTCCACTTTCTAATATCCAATATCCTATATATACATTATCTATATATAGAGGGAAGAAAATCGCTGATTTTGCTCTTCCAAATTCCATTTGTTGGTATGGTAATTTTTCATTTTCGTTATTTACTGTAACATATTTTGGTGTTGCTGTTTCAATACTATCTCTAAACATATCTATATTTTGTAAAGCTTTTAATGAGTTCCAATGCTTTTTATCCACATTTGATGCTTTTATTTCATACTCTGCTCCATTATATACAACTATTGTAGAATATTTAATTTCATATTTTTCAATTAAAATATCATTTATCTTTACTATTTTTTGTTCTACAGTAGATGTTTCTCCTATGGCATTCATGAAATCTTGTACTACTGTTAAGTTGTTAATTCTTTGATTCATATTTTTAAATTTTTGTATTTTTTTGTGTATTGAAACATTATATATTATTAGTCCTATTACTATACAAATTAATATAACAACTACTGCTACTATTATCACTATTGTTTTCCCCCTCTTTTAGTAGTTAAAATTTTTTTCTCATTTGTTCAAGTGTATTATTCATGTTTGGTGAAAATCCATTTCCTGCGTTGTTATCTGTTGCTGATGATTTTTTATTTTTTTTAGATACTATAGGATATAACATATTTGCTAATTGTCCTAATGTTTGTCCAAAACTTTTTGCATATCCTTTTAGTGAAACTTCATTTTCTATTATTCCTTGTAAATATTTTATATATATTTGTTCATCAAAAGGAATTGATATATATTTTATTGTATTTCTATCAAATAATTCTGTCATAAATGACATTGCTGGATCATTATAATATGCCATTCCTCCAATAATTGTCTTTTCAGAAACTCCTCTTATTTTTACTACTTTATTTAAAATAATTCTCAATTTTCTTTCATCTAAGATATTTTTGGCTTTTAATTCTCTTAAAAATGCTGTTAATGGTTGTATTGTTAAAATATCTAAAGTTTGTACTAAATATAATTCTTGTGTTTGCTTAAAATATCCTAAAGGAGTATCAAAATCTGAATCTATTAATACTACTGAATAATTTTTTACTAAAGTTTCTAATATTTCATCTGTATAATTTATTAAATTTTCTTCATCTGGTAAAGATGTATATACTGTTAAATTTTTATTTACGTTTATCCCTTGTGCAGTTCCTCTTGCAAGTCCTTCAATACTTTTTGATGCAATATCTCTTAACTTGTCCTCATTTTTTGTATAAATATAATATGAATTCCTATTTTTTGTAGTGTCTAATATTGCTGTTTTTATTCCCATTACAGTAGATATATATTCTGCTAAATTATTTACTATAAATGATGTTCCATTTTTACTTGTTCCAACAAATGTTGCTATTTTTTTATCTGGTCCTAAGAAGTTTCCTAATTCTCTATTGCTTTCATATTGTTGCATTTGAGAATAATTTGAATTACCTTCTTGTCTATTTTGATTATATACTGTACTCTCCTGAGGTATATTTTCAAATTTCGGAATTGTGGCATTAAATTGTGAATTATTTATATTTTCTCTTGTTTCTTCTGTATATCTTTTTGGTTGTTGCATTTCAAATTTTGAAACCATATTTTCTTGTTCTTCTTCATCAAATCCTGGTATTATGCTTTCTTGCTCTTCTTCATTAAATCCTGGTATTATGCTTTCTTGCTCTTCTTCATTAAATCCTGGTATTATACTTTCTTGTTCTTCTTCACCAAATCCTGATAGTATACTTTCTTGTTCTTCTTCACCAAATCCTGATAGTATACTTTCTTGTTCTTCTTCACCAAATCCTGGTATTATACTTTCTTGTTCTTCTTCATTAAATCCTGATATTAAATTTTCTTGCTCTTGCATACCAAATCCTGATATTAAGTTTTCTTGCTCTTGCATATCAAATCCTGGTATTAAGTTTTCTTGCTCTTGCATATCAAATCCTGGTATCAAGTTTTCTTGCTCTTGCATATCAAATCCTGGTATCAAGTTTTCTTGCTCTTGTATGCTAAATTCTGGTATTATATTTTGTTCTTCTTGTATAATATTGGTTTCTTGTGTTGTATTTTTCTTAGGTCTTCCTCTTCCTCTTTTTACTTCTTCTACATTTTTTTCAACTTCTACTGGATTTTTTCTAGGTCTTCCTCTTCTACGTTTTACTGGTTCTACTATCTCGTTTTGTTTTTCAGTTTGTTGAGTAGTATTATTAATTTGTTCATTTGTATTTTGTTCTTCTATTGGATTTTCTTCTATTGGTGT
>CAQPRV010000085.1 GCA_948857205.1 uncultured Clostridia bacterium | reverse complement strand
TCTAACTTAAACTTAAAAGGTATATGGATACCAGTAGAAATATTAACAGATAAAAAGTTAAGTGATAAAGAAAAAACAATATATGCAATAATAATTTATTTAAGCAAAGAAAATCAATATTGTTTTATAACAAATAAAACAATAAGTGAATTATTAAATATATCAGTAACACAAGTTTCAAACTTAATCAATTCGTTAAAGAAAAAGAAATATATTGAAACAGAACTAATATATAAAGAAAATACAAAGCAAGTAGAAATGAGAAAATTAATACCAATAAAAATGGAGATACCTATTTAAGAAAAGTTAAATACCCTCTCCAACAAAACTTCAATACCCCTATTGAAGAAAAGTTTAAGGATAATAAATATAATAATAAAAATATAAGTAAATATAATAATGCAAAACAAAATTTTAGAAAGTCAAGAGCTAACTTTGAACAAAGAGATTATACAAACTATGACTTTACTAAATTATATGCAAATGCAGATATGCTAGTGTAAGCTATGGCATTTGCATATAGAAAATCAGCTATTAGAGTAGGTAGACTACTTTGATAGCTGATTTTTTAGTTAAAGTTGCGAATAGCAATTTTAACGAAACCTAAAAAATATACAGATATTTTTTAGGAAAAGGGGTGTGGGGAAAAATTTATTTTTCCCTGCCACACTAACACTTTTTAGCGATAGCGTTAAAAAAGTGTTGTAGTGTGTTTACATCACATTTTGAAAAAGTGCTTTTAAGCGAGTTCAAAGAAGAAATTTTATTCGTGTGAATATACACGAGCAAGGAGGTTAAATATGAGTTATGCAATAATAAGAAATGCAAAATACAAAAGAGAAAATTTAATGGCAGTATATCGCCATGATGAAAGAAAAAACGAACATTATTCAAATAAGGATATAGATAGGACAAAATCGCATCTAAACTATTCATTAAAAGATCCAGAATTTAATTATGTGAAAGAATTTGATAAAATTATAAAGAAATATGATTTGAAAGGACAAATAAAAACAGTAAGTAATATAGCCTGTGAATATATGATTACATCAGATAATGAGTTCTTCAAAAGAATAGGAGAAGAAGAAACAAAAAGATATTTTGTTACTGCATATAAATTTGTATGTGAATATAAAGATTTAGGCGAAAAGTATATTTTATCTGCAAAAGTGCATTATGATGAGAAATCTCCTCATTTGCACTTACTTTTTTTGCCTGTTGTTCATACAGTAGATAAAAAAGGAAATCCTATTGATAAATTAGCTTGTAGTGAATTTTGGAAAGCTAAAGATAGTTACAGGCAATTACAAAATGCTTTTTTTGAATATATGGTGTCAAATGGGTTTGAATTACAAAGAGGCTTACCAAAAGAAGAAACAGACAGAGTTCATTATACATTGAAAGAATATAAAAATATAACAAATTATGAACAAACGAAAGAAACTCTAAAAAATATAAAATTAGAATTACCAGATGTTCCTAATATTACCGACATTAATATTAACAGATTATCAAAGAAAAGAGATGAAAAGATTTTAGAAGAAATCATAAAACCAAAAGATGAGTTAATCCAAAATTTATATCAAGATAATATGAATTTGCATAAGGAATTATCAAGACAAACAAAGGTTATAGAAGAAGCAGAAAAATATCAGAAGGAAAGAGATAGAATAATTAATGATAATGCGAGTTTACACAATGAAGTAGAGCAAATTAAGGATGAATATAAGCAAAAAGAATTTGATATAGAATGGAAATATAATAGTAAAATTAAAGGTTTAGAAAAAGAGAACAGCAGATTAAATAAAATAATAGATAAATTCTATGAAACTATTGATAAATTCATACATTGGATTTGCAAAAAGTTTGATATGGGAGCAGAAGATAACTTAATTAGAGATTTTCAAGAGGAAACAAATACTTTTTTAGATGCAGAAAAACAACTTAAACACGAAGAAAGAGAAAAAGAATGGGATTTTTTAAGATAGAGCTTGTTTTAAAGCTCTATCTTAAAAAATATATAAATTTATACATTTTCAAAGTTAATCAAAGTCTACTAATTTCCTTATTTCATCAAAAGGTATATCTAAAACAATAGATAAAGCAATTAGTTCAAAATCCTTAACGATCATTTTGCCATTTTCTATTTTATAAATTTCAAATCTATCAAGTTCAACACCTAGTAATTCTAGTTTTTGCGATAAGCCGAGTTTTGGTATAATTTTTCTTTTCTCTATATTCTTTTATTAAATTACCTATTACATTACGTTGTTCATTAAATTTTTTCATCATATTCTCCAAAAAAATAATTATTTTCTTGATTTTATAATATTGTTTGTGATATAGTGTGTATAGAAAACACACACAAATAAAAATATTTTATTTTAAAAAATCATTGAAAAACATATTATGTTATGATATGATACGAATAATTAATAATTTAAGATGGAGGAGTTCAAAAGATGAATAAGATTAAAAGTACAAAAGGTATAACATTGATATCGCTTGTAGTTACAATTATAATTCTCTTAATACTAGCAGGGGTAACAATAGCGACTCTAATGGGAGATAATGGCTTAATAACTAGAGCAAACGATGCAAAGATTGCAACAGAGATAGCAAGTATAAAAGAAGAAATACAAACTGATATACTAAGTGAACAAGCAGGAAACAATGGGAATATATCAGATGATACTTTAAAGGGAATATTAGAAAAGTATGGTGTATTATCAAAAGAGGAAAAATTAATAGATAAAACATTAACAACAACAAAAGGAAAACATGAAATAAAAGTAGCAGATATATTTAATGGAACAACTGTAAAAGATGTACCTAAAGATCCAGTAATATCAGATAAGAGTGGAGCAAATAAACCAAATGTAGATAAAATAGCACAAAAAACATATGTGACATGGAATTTAAATGAAACAGGAACAGAATATGTACCAAATGATAGACAAACTACACAGCCAGATGATTGGTATGACTACGAGAATGGAAAATGGGCAAATATAAAAACAACTAATAGTGGATTAGAAGCATATTGGGTATGGATACCAAGATACGAATATATAGTACCAACAAGTACAACAGAAACAGAAATAGAAGTAAGATTTATAGGAACAGATAAAAAAGAAGGTGCAATAGGATATACAAAGCAAAGCGATGGAACAATACAATCAAACGATGGTTACACCATACATCCAGCTTTTACAAATGCAGGAAACGGGGGATTTGGAGAACTAGATGGAATATGGGTAGCAAAGTTTGAAGCAGTAAGTAATACTCCTACCGAATCAAATGGCGGAGGAAATGCTACGAATTTAAAAATACAAGTAATACCGAATCAACCAAGTTGGAGATATATCCAAACAACAAATATATTTACAGTATGTGGAAATATGACAAATGAAGGAGAAGTGCTAGCAGGTTCAACAGTAGATAGTCATATGATGAAAAATACAGAATGGGGAGCAGTAGCAATATTAAGTCAAAGTAAATATGGAGTATTTAATCCAGAAAGTAGTACAGGAGCAAATGGAGATGCAACATACCAAGTTTGGAATAATTCAAGTAGGTTCTATATAACAGGTTCAGTTGGAACAAGCAAAGATGCAAATAGTACAACTACATCTGCATATAATTCAGCAAATGGACCGAAAGCAAGTACAACAGGAACTGTATATGGAGTATATGATATGGCAGGAGGAAGTTGGGAATATGTAGCAGGATGTTTAAATGGACAAGAAAATGCTAAATTTGGAGTAAAAGCAGGAGATAGCAAATATGTAGATTTATATACAAATTCAAGCAATTCTTATTCAAACTATGACGGAGCAAAAATAGGAGATGCAACAAAAGAAACAAAAGGATGGAATAGCGACTACTCTTCCTTTGTGAACTCGTCTTACCCAGTGTTCTTTCGTGGTCGGGTTTTTACTACGGTGGCACGCGTGCAGGTAGTTTTGCTTTCGACGTCAGCTCAGGAGGTGCTTACAGCCACTTCAGTTTCCGTGTGGTGTTAGTCCCATAAGTGACTTTGTTCCTTGATATTTGATAAGAAAATTGTAATAAATATAGAGGCATGGGCTAATTATACTAGAACATTTTCATTATTAGAAAGCCCGTGCAAAAGCATCATAAAATACACGCATGAGCGTATGAAATTAATATAGATATATCTTTCGTAAATGAATTACGAAAATGATATATATTGAGGATTAAACTGTTACTACTCTAACTTTGTGAACTCGTCTAACCCAGTATTCAAACGTGGTCGGTAATTACAACAATGGCACGAATGCAGGTAGTTTTGCTTTCAACAACAACACAGGAGATGCTAACAGCAACAACAGTTTCCGTGTGGTGTTAGTCCCACTTCGATACTTCATTTTAGATATATTTTATATAGTCTAAAAAATCCAGAGGGGTGTATCTTCAAGGAGAACACCGAGTGATTTAGTATCAAAGAAGTTTAATTCTTTTGGTATAGACTTGTTTCTATATCATAAACACATAAATAGTAATTCTTGAGTTAGTAGTAAAATGGCGAATATTCAAGATTATGAAAGACAGTATTTAACAAAAGAATACTGTCTTTAAAAATTATAATTGTATTTTAATAAATCTTCATAAATTTTATTTCTAGCATTTTCTGTATATAAAAAATCACAAGAATTTAAAATCTTATTTTGTAGCTTATAAGAATTACAATGACTTGAATGACCGTAGCCAAGAATTTATACTCATAATAGCTTGTTTAGTATTAAGCTTATTTAAGTGCCACAATTTATTCCATTTTTTAACATTGTTTTTAATTTTAGTTTTACTAGAAACTCGAAGTAGCCTATGAGTTGGATTTAGGTCAAGTTTTTAGACACATTTTTCCACGAATTTATATATTTTTTTCAAGCTTCGCTTGAGGAGTTGATATAAATATTAAAGAAAATCTTTAACATTTATATCAACTTTAAATTATGCTATATTTTTAATGT
>CAQPRV010000084.1 GCA_948857205.1 uncultured Clostridia bacterium | reverse complement strand
TTCCCACAGCATCTGTTACTATATGTCTTTTTCTTCCTTTTGTTTTTTTCCTCCGTCAAATCCACGTTTTTCGCTGTTATATATTGTTTTCACACTCTGTGAATCTATCAGGGCGTATGCGGTTCTCATCTCTGCTTCGATGTCTCTTTCAATTATTTTCTCTTCTTGCTTGTCCATTTTTTAACCTCTTTTCTTTTCTCTTAATACTCTTGTATTATACTAAACCGTAAGAAAATATGCAAGTTTTTTGAGGTTTATTTTATTTTTTCTAATAGTTCTTTTTCGACGTCTGTAAGACTGTCTATATTGCCGTTTTCTTTTATGTACTTTTGTATTTTTTCTACGTTTCTGGCTTTGTTTATCATTTCTTCTACTATTTGTGTTTGTTTTAGTTTTGTTCTTATTTTTTGTGCTGCTTTTTCCATTCCAGAATAGTCTTTTTCTTTGTATTTTTGTTGCCATTCTTGGCAGTATTCTTCTAGTTTCTCCATTGAGTATGTTGTTGGTTTGTAGGTTTCTTCTATTTCGTTTTCTAGGCTGTTTAGTATTTCTTTTTTTCCTTGTTTTATCATGTTGTATGTTGGTTTTTTTATTGCTTTTTTATCTAATAGTTTTTTTAATATTTTATCTACTACTGTTGAAACTCCATCTAGTATCCCGTTTGTTTGTACTACTCTTTTTACTTGTTCTAGGCTGTCGAATTCTCCTGTGAATATTCCTTTTATGCTTTTGCCGACATCTTCTAGTTTATCTATTACACTTTGTACGCCTTCGGTGAAGCCTTCTTGTATGAATTGGTCTTTTATTTCTATTACATCGTCTTCTATAAAGTCTGGTAAAATTGCTTTTAGTCCGAATTCTAAGGCATTATTTGCTACGTTAGCAATTGTTTTACTGATGTTATTTTCATGTGTATTTGTTAGTGCTAGTTCCATTTTCCTCCTTTTTTGTGTTATATGGAATTTCGTTTAGTATTTTTAATTCCATGTTTTTCTTTTGTGCTAATATGATATTAAATTTTGTTTTTTCTATTTTCCAATTTTCCCAATATATTTTTGTTATGTTTTTTAGTTCCATCTAGTCCTTTTATTCTTTTTCCACTTGATAATACCGCTTGTGGTTCTTTTAATATTTCTCCATATATTGAATTGAATTTTCTTACTATTTCTCTGCATTGTTCAATTAATGGTAATTGATCTTCCCCTACTGGTACTATTTCTCCACTAAAGGCTGTTATATCTGCTGCCTGACTTACTGGATATCCTAAAAATCCATAGGTTACACTTTCTCCAAATAGTTCTTTTTTTTGTGCTATTTCTGTTTTTACTGTTGGATTTCTTTCTAATCTTGCTATTGTTACTAAGTTTGAATAAAATACTGTTAGTTCAGCAACTTCAGGTATCATTGATTGTATATATATTGTTGTTTTTTTTGGATCTATTCCTATTGATAAATAGTCAATTGCTACTTCTCTAACGTTTTTTCTAACTTTTTCTGGATTGTTAAAGTTATCTGTTAAAGCTTGAACGTCTGCTATTAATATATATGGATCATATTCTCCACTTTCTTGTAATTCTACTCTCTTTTTTAGTGACCCAAAGTAATGTCCTATGTGTAGTCTTCCAGTTGGTCTATCTCCTGTTATTATTCTTTTTTTATTCATTTAATATCCTTCTCCTTTTTTCGCATTCATTATACTATATTTATTCTTTTATTACAACAATAATAAAGTAATCGCTTAAAATAATACTATATAAAAAGATGAAATACCTTATAATATTTCATCTCTTTAATTTTCCTATTCAAGTTCTCTTCCAGCCATCTTTTCTTCAAATGCTTTACAAGCATTATCAATCAAATAGATACTACTCATATTGGGCTTATCTCTATTTTTTTCTCTTTCTAATTTCGTATATAACCAAGAAATATAATATTTTTCATTATCTAGTTTTTCTAATTTTGTTAGATCCTCTAAAATATTATAAATTTGTTTAGTCCAAGCAATTTCACCTTGTAAACCTCTAGGATTTTTTATCTTACCTTCCTCATCATATTCATAATAATAATTTTTAATACAGTCACCTTTTGTTTCATCTTCATGTTTGAATTCATAATAAAAGTTTCGATTTAAACCTATTGCATCTATTTCGCCACGTGTAAAATATATTCCTGCTTTTGTTACAATCATTCTATCAATTTGCTTAGTAGTACATTTTCCATTTTCATCTTTTATTTGAAGAATTCTTTTAGTATTCAACAAATTCTGAATTGTACTAACAATATCTCTTTTCATTTGATCTAGATCAACAAAATTATTTTTAAAATTCTCTGTAAAAGTATCATTCATTACAATAAATCTATAAAATTGAATATATTTAGGAACTGCCTTTTCTATTATTTTTTCTAATAACTTTTCATTTGATAATTCATACAAGTTTTCTTTTCCATAGTTAGCATATACTTCTACTAAAGAATAATATATTATTCCTTCAATTACTGTTTCTTTGTTCTCTATGCCATGCAAGAAGAATCTTTCATAGGTTTTATTTTTTAATAACTTATTTACATACATATCCATATATCAACATCCACTTATAACTCTCTAAATAAATTATTATCTTTAGTAAATTATTTAAGCCAATCAGGGTTTGCTAAATACCAATCTATTGTTTTAACAATTCCATCTTCAAATTTTGTTTTTGGATACCAACCTAGTTCATTTTTTATTTTAGTTGGATCAATTGCATATCTATAATCATGACCTTTTCTATCTTCAACATATTCAATTAAGTCTTCTGATTTACCTAATCTTTGTAAAATTAATTTTACAATTTCAATATTTCTTTTTTCATTATGACCACCAATATTATATCTTTCACCAGATACACCTTTATGGAATACTAAATCTATTGCTTCACAATGATCTTCTACATATAGCCAATCTCTGATATTTTTTCCTGTTCCATAAACTGGTAGTTTTTCATCTTTTAAAGCTAATTTAATCATATGTGGTATTAACTTTTCATTATGTTGATAAGGTCCATAATTATTTGAACAGTTAGTTACATTAACATTCATTTTATAAGTTTCTTTATAGGCTAAAGCAATTAAGTCTGAACTTGCTTTTGAAGATGAATATGGACTACTTGGTTGAATTGGAGAGGTTTCTGTAAAATAACCGTCCTCTTGTAGTGAACCATATACCTCATCTGTTGATATATGTACAAATTTATTTTGGCTTCCTTCTCCCCATTTTTGTTTTGCAGTTTCTAACAAAGTATGTGTTCCTATTACATTTGTTTGTGTAAATACAAATGGATTTTTTATACTGTTATCAACATGTGATTCTGCTGCAAAGTGAATTACTCCATTTATTTCATATTTATCAAATATTTCCTTCATTTTATCAAAGTCACAAATATCAGCTTTTTCAAAAATTATTTTGTCTTCAACCTTTTTTAAATTATCCATATTCCCTGCATAGGTTAATTTATCAACAACTACCACCTTATAGTCTGGATGTTTGTTTACAAAATATTCTGCAAAGTTAGCACCTATAAATCCTGCCGCTCCTGTTACTAATACATTTTTACTCATTTTTACTATTTCCCTTCTTTCAATTTTCTATCTATATAGTTCATCGCAATATTTGCAATTTCTTTCATTTTTTGCTTTGTATATTCATCTTGGCAATTTATTCGTTTTATAAATCTATTAATATAATTATTTTCTTTTATAATCTCTAGACTTACTTTAAAATTTAAAACATAAATATGTGCTAAAATAGCAACCATGATATCCATATCTGTCTTAGCTTCAGAATATAATAAAGGTTTCTCTTTTTTAAATTCTTCAAAGAAATGTAAACTTAAAATTTCTCTTGATATGTCTTTACTATTCAAATGACCAAATTCCTCTAGTCTTTGACTTTCATCAAGTATTGCTCTAAATATATCTACATTATCTGCATCTCTAATTATTTTACAATGCAATAATTCTCTTTCAGAAAGTCCTTTTTCAATATCAAATTTATTATGATTATTAATAGCCTTATATATAATAGTATTATAACTTTCATCTTGTGAAAACTTTTTTATCCAATTATCTGCAAATAGAACCTCTACACTTTTTTGACCATGATCTATGCTCACCTTATCTGAAAAGGTATGATATAATCTTACTTGTTCGAATCTTCCAAGATCGTGTAATAATCCAATTAATTCTGCTAAAACTTGTTCTTCTTTTGATAATCCCAAAGATATTGCTATTTTTTTAGAGTTTTCTGCAACCTGATACATATGAATTATTTTTATTTTTATTCGTGGTTCTGTAATATCATAATTTGAAATATAATCTTTAAATACTTCCTTAGCTTTTAACATATTTATCATATCAATTTACTTTCCTATCTTAAATTTTGAAACAAATCAGTTTCTTTTAATTCTTTCAAAGATGGCCATTTAGCATCTTTTTCAGAAGTTACTAAATCAGAAACTTTGATATTTCCTAAAGGCCAATCAATTGCAACATCTGGATCATTCCATGCTAATCCACCTTCTGCTTCATGATTATATATATCATCACATTTATAGGTAAATTCTGCTTCATCAGATAAAACTAAAAATCCATGTGCAAAGCCTCTAGGTACCATAAACATCTTTTTATTTTCTTCAGAAAGAATAACACCTTCCCATTTTCCATAAGTCTTACTTTCTGGTCTTAAATCTACTACTACATCAAAAACCTCGCCTTTTATTACTCTAACAAGTTTTGCTTGTGTATTTTCTTTTTGAAAATGTAAACCTCTTAAAACACCTTTAGTAGATTTTGATTGATTGTCTTGTACAAAATCATAATTTAATCCGATTTCTTCAAATTCTGCTTTGCTATATGTCTCCATAAAATATCCTCTGCTATCTCCAAAAACTGTAGGTTCAATTATACATACACCTTCAATAGATGTTTCTGTTTTCTTAAACTTTCCCACTATTTTATCTCCTTTTCTATAATTTATTAAATCTAACTATTCTTTTTAACTTTTATATTTTCTATTCTTAATTATAATTTTCCTAACTTATTTGTTAAATAGAATTAGTAATTTTGGCAATTTTATTATTATTCTTCTCCTAATCTATTTGTTGCTAAATCTTTTAGATATTGACCATATGCAGTTTTCATATATTTATCAGCTAACTTTGACAATTCTTCTGCTGTTATCCAACCATTTTTATAAGCAATTTCTTCTGGACAACATACTTGCATTCCTTGTCTCTTTTCTATTGTTTGTACAAAACTAGCGGTTTCTAGTAAAGCATCATGTGTACCTGTATCAAACCAGGTCATTCCTCTACCTAATTTTTCAACAGCTAATTGTCCTCTTTTCATATATTCATCATTTACAGAAGTTATTTCTAATTCACCTCTAGCAGAAGGTTTAACATTTTTTGCTATTTCAATTACATCATTTGTGTAAAAATATAAACCTGGAACAGCATAGTTTGATTTTGGATTTTCTGGTTTTTCTTCTATTGATATAGCTTTTCCCTCTTTATCTATTTCAACAACTCCATATGCTCTTGGATCTTTTACATAGTAACCAAATATTGTTGATTCGTTCTCTCTTAAATTTGCTCTTTTTAATATTTCTGGCAAATGTGATCCATAAAACATATTGTCACCTAATATCATAACAACATTATCATCACCTATAAATTCTTCTCCAATTATAAAGGCTTCTGCTAGTCCATTTGGTTTTTCTTGTACTTTATATTCAAAGTGCATTCCCCATTGTGAACCATCACCTAATAATTCTTTAAAAGTAACTACATCTCTTGGTGTAGAGATTATTAATACTTCTTTTACTTCTGCTTCCATTAATACTGATAATGGATAATAAATCATTGGCTTGTCATATACAGGCATAATTTGCTTTGAAATTGCAATCGTTAGTGGATATAATCTTGTTCCACTTCCTCCTGCTAAGATAATTCCTTTTCTATTTTTCATTATTTGCTTCATCCCTTTCTTCTTTTAGGTATCTTTTTAATCCATCTTCCCAAGCTGGTACTGTAATTCCTTGTGCTTTTAATTTTTCTTTAGATAATTGTGAATTTTTTGGTCTTTTTGCTTGTGTAACTTTCATCATTTCTATGTATTCTTCTGTGGTTACTGGATTTACTTTACATACAATTCCTGCTTCTTCAAAAATTGTTTTTGTAAAGTCATACCATGTTGTATATCCTTCGTTTGTTGTATGATATACTCCATATGGTATTTTCTTTTCTATTGCTTCTCCTATAATGTTTGCTAAGTCTTCTGCATAAGTTGGAGAACCATGTTGATCACATACAACACTTATCTCGTCTTTTTGTTCTCCTAATTTCAGCATTGTTCTTACAAAATTGTTTCCATCTCCATATAACCACGCTGTTCTAAATATGTAGTATTTATCTGTATTTTCTTGTATTTTTTCTTCTCCATGTAATTTTGTTATTCCATAGGCTGTTACTGGTGATTTTTCATCATCTTCTTTGTAATCTTTTTCTATGTCTAAGTTTCCACCAAATACATAGTCTGTACTAATATGTACTAAAGGTGCATCTATTTGCTTTGCTGCTTTTGCTAAGTTTGCTGGCCCCTCTGCATTTATCTTTTCTACTATTTCTCCTGCTTCTTCTGCTTTGTCAACTGCTGTATAGGCTGCACAGTTAATTATATAGTCTGGTTTTAAGTTTTCTATATAGTTTAATACTGCTTTTTCGTCTGTTATATCTAAATCTGCTACGTCTGTGCATATTAATTCATTTTCTTTTTCTAATCTCTTTTTTACAGATTTTGCAAGCATTCCGTTTGCTCCTGTAATTAATATTTTCATAATTACACTTCCTTTCTTTTTAGTTTATATAATATCATTTAATAAAAAAAAGTACAAGTTTTTTCTTGTACTTTTTACAATTTGATATTTTATCTGGTTACAGTTCAGTAAGTTGTTGTTGAGCTTAGCTCCCTAAGATCTACAAATCCTGATTTTTTAGTGGAAATTTATTTTATATAAAGGAAGAAAATATCTAAAATATTTATGAAATTTCGAATGCAACTGGAAAATATTTAGAAATTATTATCATATAAAATGAGGGATGTTCAAGGCAAAACTACACTATTATCCATTTCTCATAAATTCCTCGGCTACCTTGCGTTACGTCAACAAATTCTATAACAAGAGTCACAGCACTGGAGTGGCCAAAGTCAAGTTCATCAAGAGG
>CAQPRV010000083.1 GCA_948857205.1 uncultured Clostridia bacterium | reverse complement strand
GGAATTAGAAACAGAACTATTTGAGTATGTTAATTGGTTTAATAATATTAGAATACATAGTTCTCTAAATTATTTAACACCAATTGAATATAAAAAAGTGTCCTTATAAAAATTGTACAAAAAAGTATTGACAATCCATAGCATTGTTTCATTAATTGAAGAACTAAAAGAATTAGGAACTATTACACAAATAAAAGAAAAGGCAGAACTTATACAAATGACAGCAAATAGTGGATATTGGGAAAGAGCTTCATTTTTTGATATAGAGAATGTAAGAACACAGTTAAGAGATTTAATAAAATTTATAGAGAATCCACCAAGAAAGATATGGAATGTAGATATAGAAGATACAATTATAGTAGATGAAGAACAAAAGAATATTAACAGAGATAACTTTGAAGATTATAAAAAGAAAGTTAAGAAATTTTTAGAAGGAAATATGGATAACTTAGTTATTTATAAAATAAAACATAATCAAATATTAACAGAAATAGAAAAAGAAGATTTAGAAAGAATTATGTTTGAAGAATTAGGAAATAATAAAGACTTTGTTGAAGCCTTTGGAGATTCAAATGTAGTACAAGTTGTTAGAAACTTAGTAGGATTAGACAGAGAAACAGCAAATCAAATATTCTCGAAATATATTAATGACAATAGATTGAATAGTAAACAGATTCAATTTATAAAACAATTAAAAGAATATCTAATTGTAAATGGAATAATTAGTTTAGAAAAACTAAGAGAGCAACCATTCAGCACGATAGGTTCTATATCAGATATATTTAAAGATAATATAAATACTTTTAATGAAATCAAAGAAGACATAGAAATGATTAATGAAAACACTATAAAATTTGCTTAAAATATTCTTTATTACACAGGAGAAGATAATGAATAATAATGTAGTTAATATTGTAATTTATAGTAAGGAAACTGAAATTTTAAATGATTTAAAATATGCAATTGAAAAGGAATGTACCTTTTTTAAACAAAATACACAAATAGTTAATGATATTAAAAAAGTTGATAAGATAGAAAATATAAATATTTTAATTGTAGTATTTAAAAATCAAAGAATGAATATAGTTAAGAACTTAAACAATAAAGCAGAAAAACTAATTATAGTAGACTTAAAAAAGGGCATTATCAAAGGAAATCAAGAAAAAGTAGAAGAAATCACAAAAACAGAAGATATAAGGGCAATTGCTTTTTCTATTGTATTTAACTATTATGATGAATCAAGAAAGAAAAAATTTGAAGAAGTTCAAAAGCAAAATGATTCAAATTTAGATAAAGGATTAAATAAATTTGAAGGCAAGGAAAATTTTAAAAGAGAAATATCATTAAAAATAGACAAAGCATTAACTATAAATGGCAGAAATTTTAAAGGATTTGAAGAATTAAAGACTATGATAATGTTTTGCATAATCAATGATATTTCTATAAAAGAAAATAGTAATGATTATAATTACATATATGACGCTACAGCAAAGATTCTTAATGAAACAAAAGGAAGAATGAAAGATAATATAACTACAGGATTAGCAGTAGTAAGACATAGAAAATGCAAAAGTAAAATTGGCAATTGTATTATTGAAGTAAAAACTAAACCAATTGCAGAACAGATTATATTGATTGGAAAAGAAATTATAGAAATGTAAACATAAGATTTTGCAAAAACATTGCAAAATCTTGCATTATACTTTTTTAAATTGATGTGTTAAAATATGGACACTAGCTTATAATAAGTATATTTTATATAGTGCTACAAAAGAGGAGTAAATAGATGGTAGAAAGTAGGGGATTACAATGGGAAAAATATACAAAGAAGCTAATAAATGTGAAACAGAAACAACAATAAATGTATTATATAGCGAAAAAATAATGTCTATCTATACAAATAGAGTTGATTTAGAAAGAAGACTATATAAAATATTAGGAGAACCTAAAAAAGAATATATAAAAGGAAGGTCTATTTTAGGTAGCTGTTGGGAAATACCATTAAATGACACGAGCAAAATCAATAAAGTTATACTAAAAGCTAATATTTATGGAATTTAAAAAGAGTAATGAAATTATGGAGTGATACAATGTTAAGAGTAGATGTAATAACAGATTATATGAATTATTATAAAATAAGTAACAAAACTATATCAATAGAAGATGTTGCTAAAACATTAGTAAAATGTAAAATTTTAGATAAACGAGCTAAAAAATATAACATAGTAGGATATAGTTTTGAGGAATTGCTATACAATGAATTGATGGATATAAAAGAACAGATTTGTTTTTCTTTTATGACTTTACTAGAATATAGTCTATATTATGAACAAGAAGATGAAAAACTTTATATGATAGAACCAATATATCAAGGTATGAGTTTTTTAGTTGATATAATAAATAAAACAGGAGAAACAAGAAAGTATTGTAGATATAAAAATGTAATAAAAACTATTATGAAGTATGAAAATGATTTTTATGATAATAATTTAAGAAATTGCAATGAAATAGAAAAAGAAATTTTAATAAAAAATGATTTAATAGAACATACTGGAGATTTCTTATTTAATTTAGAATATTGCAGATTAGTAGATAATTCAAATAAAGAGAAATCAGAAGAATATTGGAATGCAATAATGAAATTAATTAATACCATAGATAAGGTAGGAGAACAAAAAAATATACAATCAAATAGGAATATAGAAGAAAGTATTAGAAGAAAAACACTAACATATTTAACTAAAAATAATAAAGAGCTAAAAGATATATTTGAATATAACATTCAGTAAACATAATTTTTTGCAAAAAGTTTGCAAAATCCTGCAGTATACATTCAATTTTTCAAGTGCTAAAATATTAATATCAAAAATTATATGTGAATGAGAGAGCTAATTAGAGAAATTTAACTAGCTTTCTTTTTTGCTGTTTTTAGGAGGAATTATGAAAGGTATTATTAAGAGTGGTCTAGTTACAGGACTATTAGCAATGTGTTTAATGTCGAATGTATATGCGACAGATAACAAAACAATAAATAAAACAATTTTAAAATCAGAAGAAAGTAGTTTTTTAACATCAATAGAGCAAGAAATGGAAGAGAACGAAACTAAGTACAAATTATCAAATTATTTTAAAGAAGATGATACAGAAAATTCAAAAATAGTTACAGCATATAAAAAAGATGTAATTAAGAGTAATACAAAAGAATCTATTATAAGCCACTTTGGAGATAACCTAAACTATGAAGATGAAGAGTATTCTGGTGTAATTGCCTTGAAAGATTATGATATAAAAACAATTAGCAATGGAAAATATGAAGCAATTGATGAAAAGAAAATTAACTTTAATAAATATAGCAAAAATGATTTAGATAATATTGAAAAAGAAAAAGTTATAGGTGGCGTAACATATTCACTTATTAATGTTAATTGGAAAAATGATGAAACAGAAAATATTGATGGTCAAGAAGTACCAATAACTTATAAAGGTACAATGATATATCAAGCAGTAGTAACAAGAAATAATCCTTATAGTTATGAAATAACTGTTACATACGAAGGAAGTGTTGAAAGAAAAGATCCTATTTATTTATATACATTAGAGTATGAAAAAATTCAAGAAGAACCAATAATTGAAATTATTGAAGAAACAAAAGATTATACAGTTCCTACAATAATTATAAGTGGATTAGGTATAGCATTAGTAGTTGTTTATTGTATAGGAAAAACAACAGCAAGAGTATATGTTAAAACAGACAATGGATTCAAATTAATAAGAGTTGTTAGACTAAGTAAGAAACACAATACAATTAATTTAAGTAATTACAAACACAAAACAGTTACAAATATGTTTGCAATAAAAACTACAAATGGATTCTATAATAAAAATCAAAATATACTTATCAAAATAAAGAAAGATAAGATTACTAAAAATGTATATCTAAATAGTGCTTATATTGATTTTATATTAGGGTAATATGGAGGACAAAATGGAATTAGAAAATGCAACAATAATAGATTTTGGAGAAGTAGAACTTTTGGCAAATAAAGAAGAACTTTATATGGGGTTCAAGAATGAAGCAAAATTTAAAATAAATTGGTGTAGATTAAAGGATAAACCAGACCAATTAATATGTTTAAATATAGAATGTGATAAATTATCAGAAGAGATAAAAGAAAAAGAAATACCAATAGTTAATATTACAGAAATGATTAGATTGCAGTTTATGGAATTGTTAGAAAAGGAATTAAATAGCTTTATTGGAAAAAATATCAATAATATTTCATATTTTTTTGAAAAAGACGAATATACTGACGCAAATCGAAACAAATATTATGCTAATCCAGAATTTTTAAAGATTTCAGATATTGGCATTGATTTTTTTAATGAAAATGCAAGTATAGAACAAAAATCAAAAGTTCATACATCATTTTGTATTTATGATGAAATAAACAAATCAAAACTTAAATATAAACCTTCTGCTTATTATTCAGAAAAAATAGTAGAAATAGATATGAAAGAAAATAAAATCTTAACAGAACCTTCTACTATTATGAATTTAGTTTATAGCGAAGTGGATTTGTGTAAGATTTTAGCATATAAACAATACGAACTAGGAATAACACCCCCTTTTTATAATGAGATAGCGAAAATTAATAGATTTTTAAAAGATAAAAAGACAATTACAGTATTATTAAAAGATAATACAGAAATAAAAATTGAAGCAGATATAACAGACATTATTGATTTCTATAATGGAGTATTTTCGATAAATCGAAATTTATTAAATTTATCTTATGATGAAGCAAATAGAGAAAAAGTGGATATTAATAATTTAAAAGCTTTAAGACACGGAAAAACGGAAATTAGTATAAATACAGAAAATTTAAAGCCATTAGAACAACAATTAGATGAAATAATTCATAATGAAAATAAAGGAATAATTTGTAATATTACAAATCAAGAATTAGAAAATGAAGATCAAGGAGATACAAATGAAATTTGAAAACGCAATTGAAATACATTTAGATAATGTAATTTTATTAGGAAATAAAAGGGATTTTAAATTGCAAGGATATGATAATAAGTTCTTACAACTTTGTCATTGGTGCTATTTAAAACAATTACCGAATCAAATATTTTGCCTATATCAAAATATAATTAAAGATTTTAATTATAGAGATGAATTAGACAAAGAAATATTTAATAGTGATGTTAAAATAGTAGATTTTAAAGAGAGTATATATAAAGAGCTAGATAGGATATTTAGAGATAATATCAACAAATTTGTAGAAAAAAATATAAATAATATAGCATATTTCTTTGATTGCAATGCAAACGAATATCAAAAGATTAGTTTATATGAGATGGGAATTGATTTAAGAGAAAAAAGAGTTTATGGAGTTGATGAAAATATTAATATATTACTTAATAATTTTCAATATAAAGATATTGCTAATGGAATAGTTGAATTATCTACAAGAGATGGAAAAGAACATTTAATATTTGATATGAAAACAATAAGATTTGAAAATAATGATGTAGACATATTTAAAAAAGTATATAAATTACCTACATTAAAGAAATTCCTCGCTTATGAACAATATAAGAGAGGAATGACACCACCATTTTATAATGAAGTAGCAAAGATAAATCAATTTTTAGAGGGAAAAAAGACAGTTACTCTATTATTTAATAAAGGATATGAAAAACAAGTACCTGCTCAAATTGCTCAAATATTAGCGACTAATGGTAAAGAATTTTGGATAAATACTCAAGTGGATAATATGGATATAAGCAATTTAAGAGCTATTAGATATGGAAAGAAAGAATTGCCAATAGATATAGAAAATTTAAAATCATTAGATAAACAGTTAGATGAAATGCTTGCAAATAATGAACAAAATTTAGAGAAAGAGGAATTAGAAATTGAAAGTTAATAAATCACAAGAAATAAATACAATATCAGATCGTATAAAGCAAGCTGTATGGAATGGCGAAATTAAAGATTCAAAAGGTTATATTGTAGATTTAAGTAATATAAAAAATACAATGGAAATAACAGCAACTATTGAAGAACCGATACACGAATCATTTACAACTGAATCACACTTTTATATTGAAAAAGATAAGGTTGATATTGAAACAGCTATTGATAAATATGAAGAAATGAAAAATCCATATATATTTAATCTTATAGAATATAATAATCTATTAAAATTACCAGAAGAAACACAAAAAATGTTTTTAGGTAGTTTGTTAGATATAGAAACAAGAATTGCAAATACAGAAAACAAGGAAATCAAATCAGATGATTTAAGAGTTAGACTGTTTAAAAAAGAAAATGAAAAGAAAAGATTATACTTAGAAAAAGAAAATACAGAAAAAGAGTATATGGAACTATCTAAAAAGAAAGATGAAAATACTAAAAATATCAATAAATATGTAGAAATATTAAAAAGAAATAGTGAAATGTTTAGACCAATAAATATATTAAATAGAATATTTTCAAAGCAAGAAACAGAAGAACAAAATAAATATTATAAAAGTGAAGCTGTTAAATTGGAAAAAGAAAATATAAAAAATACAGAATTAATATTTGAAAAAATGTTTTATAAAAATGAATTAAATAAACAGATTCAAAGTATAGAAAAAGAAGTTGATAAATTACGAGAACAATACAAATTAGAAGATGAAGCAAAAGAGAAAGAAACGGATATGTTAAAAGAAAAAAATATGTTGTTTAAAGTATTTGGAATAGATGTTGAAAATGAATCTATAAAAGAAAATGAAATACAGATTGAACAAGAAAGTGAAGTATAAAATGGACAATGTAGACTTTTATTTAGAAGATTTAAAAAGCAAATTTAATAAAATTGATTTCAATAAATATTATTTAAGTTATTCTGGTGGAAAGGATAGCCACTTTCTGTATTGGTTTATAAAGGAATATTTAAAAGATGATAAAATTCAAATTGTTGGTATAAACACCTATATGGAACACCACGAAATTTTAAAAAGAATATATAATAATTGTGATGTGGTTTTATACCCTAAATTAAAGCCATTAGAAATTAAAGAGAAATATGGAATACCTTGTTTCTCTAAGTGGCAAGACGATATGATATGTCGCTATCAGAACGGAAGTCGTAGACCATATCTTATAGAAAGAGTTACAGGAATACATAAAGACACAGGAGAAAAAGTTATTGGACGTTTTAAACTAAATAACACAGCTAGAGAGAAATTATTAGATGGTTCTTTGCATAAAATTAGTCCAAAATGCTGTGAATATTTAAAGAAAAAACCAATTAAGGAATTTGAAAAAGAAAGTGGAAAGAAAGCTATTTTAGGAGTAAGAGCCAATGAAAGTGCATTAAGAAAAGTACAATATACATCTTGTTTTACTAAAAATGGAAAGTTTACACCAATATTTGATTTGACAGATGAATTGCTTAATGAAATTTATAGAAAATATAAAATAGAACTACCAAGCCTATACAAATATCTTAAAAGGACAGGTTGTTGTGGTTGCCCGTATGGCTCTTATAAAGGAGATACACAAAAAGAATTAGCTTTAATAAGTGAAGCACAAAAACAATATGTATATAAAGTTTTTAAAGAAAGTTACGAAGTGCTTAAAATTAATGTATAGAGGAGAACGTTGTGAAAAAATTTATTATTAATAAGATACAATATTTATATAAACATATAAAATCTAAAATAGAAAGTATAGAAGAAGAAAAACAAGAATTGTCAGGAAATACAATAGAAAATACTATTGATAAACTTAATCTATCAGAAACATTTGATATAAGTAGAATTAGATATGATTATGGTATTAAGTTAAAAAATGATAATTTGGTAAAAGTAAATAGCAAATTATTAGAAATAGACAAAGATGGTAATTTGTATTTCTTAAACGATAATCCAAAAGAAAAAATCGAAGTTGGTAAAGTTGAAGATTGTCTATATGAATTTGATTTATATAATGAAGAATGGAAAAAGGCTGATATTGTTCGTATATTAAGTTGTACCAATTTTGTTATAAAAGGTAGTAAACTAAAAGAAATAAGCAAAGCTATTTTAGAAAATAGAGGACTGGAATTTTATACAAGTATTAATAAGAATAAAAATAATATAAAATTTGGAGGTTTGAGCATATATGAGTAATAATTTGACTATTGAAAATATAAAGAAAGAAGTAGATGGCAGAAATATAATAGATGTTAAACTAAAAGATATGGTAGAACTTTTAAATAAGTTTAAAGAAGATTTGGGAAATCCCTATTTAACAGAAGAAAAAACATTAGAAGAATGTAATAGCGTAGTATTTAATCCATTAATGGAAGAATATATGGGATATAGAAAAGCATATATACAAAAGGCAATTAGCAAAGAAGAGTTTGAAAATCTAGTAGAATCATTTGTAAAACAGGACCAATTTATGAACTTATATGAAAAAGCAATTGTTGTAAGTAAATCAGAAGCAGAAAGCGAGGAAATAGCAAAATGAGTATAATGCAAGATTTTGAAGAATCAAGAAAAATGATCGGAGCTGAAAAATATGACGCAATAGAAAAGTATCTTAACGAAGTTTGCCCTAAAAGCAATTATGATAAGTATAATAAAGAATTAAATAGTTTAATTAATATACCATCAGATGAATGGCTAAAGAAAAAGGAAGAATTAGAAGAAAAATATGGAATAATTTTTTTAGATGATATTTTATATAAAACAGAAGAATGGGATAAATTTGAAACTTGGTATAATGAAAAAAGTAAGACATATATAATTGAACTATGGGAAAATAACGCTGATAGAAATGATGGATTTGGTCAAATTGAAGCAGATGATATAAAAGATTTAGGACAAGCTATAAAAAAAGCAAAAGAAATATTTGAAACAACGGAATGTGTATCTATTGAAGTACAAAATTATATTAGTAGAGAAGCGTTATATTTTAGAGATAAGGTAAATGAAAAATACTTTTTTGTTAAAGAAAATGTGAAAACGGAGGAAGAAGAATTAAATGAACCAGGAGAATAAAAATAAAAAAGAACAAGCCTTACAAGATATACAAAAATTAGATAAAATATACTCAATATTAGTTAATACAAAATTTAATGATCAGAATTTATATATATTGACAGATAAAATATCTGATGTAGTAAATAAAGAAATTAGCAATAAAATGACCAAAAATAATATTTCTCATCAAGAATACGAAGAAGCAATTGATAAAAGCCATATTGTCGAAATGAATAAAGATGAAATGATTCGTTTTTATGCAGATAAAATAGTATATGATTGTATTACTGACTGTTCTGAAAATAATAGAATATTTAGTGTTGATGAATATACAAATAATGACTTTATAATTAAAAATTTTGCTGAAATTGTAAAAAGAATCAATTTAGATGAGAGAGTAAGCGATTTAGAAGTTGATAGTGATAAGAAAGAAATTGATATGGTTTTTTATTTAGACTATTGTCCTCATTACTTTCAAGAAGATTTGGATATAGATGATGACAATAGATGTAGATATATAGAAAATTTTAAAAATTATATAAATCATTATACTGAAATGCGTCCTGATAAATGGATTAGAACTAATACAAGGGAATTAATTCGTGATTTTATCAATATCGAGCGTGAAAACGAAGATACTGAATTAATGTATAATGTATTAAACGAAGAATTATATAATTGTGGATTTGTTGAAAAATATTTAGATGGATATACTGTTACAATAAATGCTGACAATATAGATGAACTAATTAACCAGTTAGACGAGCGAATTAATGAACTAAAAAAGACATTAGAAGAGGGAGAAATTGAAAATGAATAATATATTAGATATTCTGGAGAAAAGATTAAATAGTTTAAATTGGATTACAAGCGTAAAAAATGTTCAAAATATGCTAAAAGTAACAACACAAGAAGGAATAGAATATATTTGTAAAGCAGAACATAAAGAAAATGAAACAATAATCATAGTAAAAGATTGTGCCTTAAATTTTTGTTATGAAAATAAATTCTCTAATAGTATGACAACTGATGACTTTTATAGAGATTTTATTGTGGTAGGAACTGAAGCAGAAATATTAAAAAATGAAATATGTTTAAAATCGTTTAAAAAAGGATTAACAGATTTTAAGGAGAAAAATCAAGTATTTAATTTGGATTCAATATTAGATACAAGTGTATGTGAACAATATAAAAAAGATAATAAAATCGCTATTCTTGCTGAATATTTATGGAATAAAGGATATGAATTTTCAAGTAAATATCCTTATCCTGAAGAAGTTGACAAGCAGTACAATTATATTGCAGAAAGAACAAATAATATTTCATCAGTTTTAGAATTAAGAAAATTTATGGAGAAGAATCCAGATATTAATACTTATTTAGATGAGAAAGAAATATCAGAAGATATAGATTCTTTAAATACTTTTAGAGAAATAGAGTATTCGTATAAAAATATAGTAGCAAAAACTTATATAAGTATTGGAAGATTAAATGAAAAAATTTTAGTTTTTGATACAGAGGGAATAAATGAAGTTGCTAATTGTCATATTGAAGATTATAAAGATGTATATAAAAGTAAATTAATAGAAGTAATGTTCAAAGAGATAGAAATATGTAAAGACTTAAATAAGAAAATGAAATTAATACAACTATTAAAACCAGGAGAAGGAATAGATTTTGATATATGTGATAATATATATGATTTTGAAGTTGCATTTGTAATGAATGACGAAGAGCCAAAAGATAATTATGATAAATATTTGAGATATTTAGCCGAAAATTTAGATGTCATAAATGTGAAAAATAAAGCAGGTAATATTGTTGTAGATTTAGATAAATATGTTCGAGAAAATATAAAAATGTTTGTAGAACTATTTGAAGATGATGATATTGAAAATAATATAGATAGAACTATGACTATGATTAGTGGTAATTCAAGTGAAACAGTATATAAAAAAGCTTTGGAATATTTAGGAGTAAATACTATAGAAGAGGAGAAAGAAGAAAATGAGCAAGAAAAATAAAATAATTATAATATTAAGTATATTAGTTATATTGTTATTTGGAATGGTTATAATTTTTAATTATAATAAAACAAAGACAATTGATACAAATAATGGTTCTGAAATTAGTCAAGATGATACAAATAACAATGAAGAAACAAAAAATTATGAAATAAAAGATTTAGGAACAATTGAATGTGAAAAGATAGAGTTAAATGCTCCAATAAAAGAAACAACGAATTTAGATGTATTAGAAACTGCAGTAGGACATTTTGAAGACACAGCAATTTTTAATGGAAATGTTTGTTTAGCAGGGCATAATTCTGGAATAAATAAAAACGGCGAAGACATTGGATTCTTTAAAAGATTAAACGAATTGGAAATAGGGGATCAAATAATATATCATCATACATTTGGAGAATATATTTATAAAGTTTCTGAAATAAAAGAAATTGAAGAAACAGATTTTTCTGTATTAGAGCCATCATCAACTGATAAGCTAACCTTAATAACTTGTGTGAAAGGTCAAAAGAAATTGAGATTGTGTGTAATTTGTGATAGAATTTAAAAAAAGATGGAAATTTTATGCACTTACAATATAGAAAAGACAATAAGGAAAATTAATTAGGATATATTGAAGATGAAAGATTAGAATTTTAATAAAATTTATGTAAATCCATTTATTTTTCTTACAAAATATGGTATAATACCTAAAAAAGTGAGGTGTTTTAATGAATAGAACCAAAAGTATTTATCAAACGCTGAACGAAAGAGAAAAATATATTTTAGAAAAACTTGAAATAAGAGAAGAGGATTTAAAGCCTGAAAACATAAAAGATGTACTGTGTGTTATGCTAAGAATGACAAAGAGAATATCAGAATTGCCTATTACTAATGAACAAGTCATTTCAGCATTAAAAAATTATGAAGAATCATATGATACTTTTTTTAAAAATGTTAAAATTATATTTACAGAAAATGATTATCCTGATGTAAAGATAAATGTTTTTAGAACTTTAAAAGATGAAAATAAAAGTATTATTGAAATGCTTGGAGTTAAACTGGAAGACAGAGAAATTACAAGCAAGGAATATGCTGAAAGTTTAAATATTTTAGTAAATAAGTTACTTATAAAATTTGGAACTGGAATTAAGCAAAGGGAATGTTATAAGTTAATTGAAAAAATTGCAGACTGTTTAGAATAATAAGAAATTATTTTTTAGAAATAATAATGCAAGATGTAAAATAGCATTTTGCATTTTTATTTTTACATTTTTGAATAAGTTGTAATAATGAAGCTTATATGCTATAATGCTTTTATTACATAACTAATTAAGGAGAGATTTTATGGATCAATATACATATTTTATTTTAGGTATAATATTGGGATTATCAATTGCAGTATATTTCTTTTTAAACAGAGAAGAGAAAATTGAAAAAACTATAAAACTTAATCAAAAAATATTTTCAAGTAAAAAATTGGATAATACAATGGAAAATGTAGTAGATAGAATAAGAAATAAAGTAGGAGAGCTAAAAAGAGATTTAACTGAAGAAGAAAAGAACGAGATAATAGAACAATGTTATAAAGAAAAATTTAATATTCAATAAGATTCTTTTTTTAATCATAACATAATGTTAAATTTTTAATATATTATAAATGAGATAAAAGGATAAATAGTAATATTACATATAAAGGAATAATTTAATGGGAAAAAAATATTTAGAAAAAAATGTATTAGACGCAACGCTAGAAAGATTGGAGCTTATTTTTAACGAATTTGAAAACATTTATTTTTGTGTTAGTGGTGGAAAAGATAGTTCTGTTATGGTACAGCTTGCTAATATTGTAGCTGAAAAAATGAATAAACAGTTTGATGTGCTATATATAGACTTTGAAGCACAGTATAAAAAAACGATTGAACATATATATTATTTAAAAACTTTATCTAAAATTAGAGATTTTTATCACATAGCACTTCCAATGGCTTTAAGAAATGCTGTATCAGTATTACAACCAAAATGGATTTGTTGGGAGGAAGAGAGTAAACATTTATGGGTAAGAAATATGCCAGAAGATAGTATTAATATAACCAATTGTCCATTTGAATGGTTTAGAAAAGGAGAAGAATTTGAGGAATTTATAATACAATTTGCTGATTGGTATCAAAAAAAGTATAATAGCAAAGTTGCTTGTGGCATAGGAATTAGAACAGATGAAAGTATAAATAGATTTAGAACAATTGCATTTCAAGAAAAAAAGACAACTTATCAAAATTATAATTGGACAACAAAAGTAAAAATGAATGAGAAGCATATAGATGTATATAATTTTTATCCTATATATGATTGGCGAGTTGAAGATATTTGGGGAGCAGTAAGTAAATTAGACTTAGAATTTAATTATATCTATGAATTAATGTATAAAAACGGATTAAGTATTTATGAACAAAGACTTTGTCAACCATATGGAGATGACCAAAGAAATGGATTAGATCAATTTAAAGCATTAGAATATGATACTTGGAGTAAGGTATTAAGTAGAGTAAATGGTGTTAATTTTGGAAATATATATTGTAAAACTACTGCTTTAGGAAATATCCAATCCACAAAACCAGACTTTATGTCTTGGCAACAATATACAATATTTTTATTAGAAAGTATAGGAATATATAACGAAGATTTAATGTTACATTATTATAAAAAAATAAAGAAATTTATGGTATGGTATAAAGAAAGAGAAGGAATAGAGGTTAAAGATATTCCTGAAACTGATGATACTAAGCTAGAAAATCAAAAAAAAGTAATCTCGTGGCGAAGAATAGCAAGAGCTATTGAAAAAAATGACTTTTATTTAAAAAGATTATCATTTGGACAAACAAAAACAGATGACGAAACTTTACAAAAGTTAATACATAAATGGGACAATTTATTAAATAAAAATACAAAAACAGATGATAAAACACTAATAAAAATTATTGAGAATATGAATAACGATTAATATTAATGAGGAATAGAAAACTCTTAATATGTAATCATACCAAAAGATAGTAATTTGAAAGGTAGATGAGTTTATGAAAAAGAAAATTTGTATTGGTGCAGGAATAATTTTAATTATACTTATAGTTGCAGGAATTATAACAAACTATGCAGATAGTGGTAGAGTAACAACAGGACACGAGCCAAAGTATTGTATTAAAATAGTTAGTAATGATGGTAGTAAGATAACTTATTGGGGATTAGGTTATAAAGTTATTAGATATGTTGGAGTCTCTCCAAATGAGCCTTATGAAAGTAATATTGGTGTAAAAATGGGAAGTTGGTTTATGAAATACGATTTACCAAATGAAAAAAGCATCACAATAGAATATGATGGTAAAACGGTAGAAATAAATAATTATGATGACATCAATAAAATTTATAATATATTAGTCAATTCAAAATACAACTCTGAAATATGTGATGGAATAAATACTCATAAAATAACAATAGACAACGAAGTATATTATTTAAAAGAAAGCTGTCAAGAAATTCAAAAAGGAAATAAGCAGTCAAAAATATCAAAAGAAGATTTAGATACGATATTAAAGATAATTGATAGCAAACAGTAATTCAAATTACAATTTGAAAGAGAGATAAAATAATGGATATTCACTTTGGATTTTCATATATAGGTTTCATATTCTTGTTAATGTTAATGATACCTAATATTATATGGAATAAAAATCAACCTAAAAACTATGGAAAATATGTAAAAAATGAAAATAAAGTATTACTAATATTTGAAAGAATAGGAGAAATGCTAGTAACTTGTATATCATTGATATTTAGTGATTTTAATATAAACAAAATATCTAATTGGACTATTATATTGTTAATTGCTTTTATTCTAATGATTTTATATGAAATATATTGGATTAGATATTTTAAAAGCAATAAAACAATGAAAGATATGTACAGTAGTTTATTAAAAATACCAGTTGCAGGAGCGACTTTGCCAGTAGTTGCATTCCTATTATTAGGTATATATGGTAAAAATATATTTCTAATCATATCAACAATAATATTAGGAATCGGACATATAGGAATACACTTAAATCATAAAAAAGAATTAGAGTAAGAAATTACAATAAGTATGGTAGGTAATAAAGGAGAAAAATTTATATATGAAAAATAAAAAATCAACAATTATAATATGTATAGTTATAATTGTAATTATATTTATTGTTTTTTGGTTATATTCAAATACAGGTTTAAAAGGATTTGAAAATGAAATTTCTAACTTTATATTACCAGAAAATATTGAAAAAATTACAATAAAAAGTGGAATAGGAGATTCTGGGGGGAATGGAGATTATTCAACATATCGTGTAGTCTTAATAGTAAAGACAGAAATGTCAATAGATGAATTGAATCAAGAATTTGAGAATAGAAAATTAACATCTTCAAGTCATATTGTAAATAGTGGTACACCTATTTGTTATATTACTCATTGCGAAGATACTATATTCAAATCACAACGAAATTTTACATTGTCATTTGATGAATTAGAAAAAGTTGAAGATTTTACCGATTATTATTTTATAGAATTTATAAAATAAAGTAATAGCACAAATTAAAATTTATATGGAGGAGATATGGAAGAAAGATTTAAAGTTTCAATGACAGTTGGTCTTATTTTAATAAATAAAGAAAACGAAATTCTTTTAATGAAAAGGTGTAATACTGGATATATGGACAATAAGTATGCTCTTGTAGCAGGACATTTAGAGAAAAATGAATCATTGAGTTGTGCAATGATTAGAGAAGCTAAAGAAGAAATCGGAATAGATATTTGTAGTAAAGATATTGAATTTGTATGTGCAATAAGGCGAGGAGATAATGATACATATGTGAATAATTATTTTAAATGTAATAAATATGAGGGTAGTATTGAAAATTTAGAAAAGCAAAAATGCTCAGAATTAAAATGGTTTGATATAAATAATTTGCCAAGAAATATAATACCAAATGATAAAAGAGCAATTAATAATATGATTAATAATATTGTTTTAGATGAGTATGATTTTAAATAAAACAGAATATAACAATGTAAAAGATAATTTATTAAATTAATAATACAAATTATAGATTAGTTTTATGAGAACTAATCTTTTTTTACAGCAAACTTGACACAAAAGGTAATATGATGTAAAATATACTAAAGAAGGTTTATTATTTATCACTAAGACAGGGAGTTCATAGGTAAGACATAAATAAAATAAGAAAGGAAAGTGATGAATAATGAAATCATTTAAAAAAGTATTAATTATAATTATTTTAATTTTAACAGTAGGATTAATTTCAGGAGCATTAGTATTAGCAAAGAATCAAAAAAAGGAAGAAATAGAAGAAGTAAGCACACAATCTTTGGAAAGCACAAATGAAATAGAAATAGAAGATAAAAAAGAAGATCAAGAAATTATTGTTTCTATTGAACAACAAGAAGAAACAGAAGAAAACCAATTGAAAAATACTAATGAAACTATAGAAAACGAATTACCAAAAGAAAATCTTATAAAAAATGACAGCACAGTCGAACAAAATAAAACAGTTAAAAATAAAACATCTCAAAACGGAAATCAATCAAAATCACTACAAACAAATCAAGATACACAAAACACTAAACAACAATCATCTACACCACAATCTCAACAAATTAATCAAGAAACAAAACCAGTAGAACAGAGTAAACCAGTAGAGGTTAAAAAAGAAGAACCTAAACCAGTAGTAACAACACCAGTAAGAACATATAAAGAGAATACAACGTATATTTCAAAATTAAGAAACACAATCACTACAACAGTAAAGAATAATATATCATCTTTAAACAAATATGGAATAACAAGTTTTGAACAATATAAAATAATAGAAGATTCAAGTATTTGTGCATATAATGGAGGAAACAGAGGAGGTTGGACTTTTGAAAATCCGACAGCATATAATACTTTTGTTAAGAGTATTTTAAAAGGAACATCATTAAGAATATATGCAGTAGATGAATACCAAAATGGAGAATATATAGAAACATTGTGCTATTATGGACATTAGGAAATTAACATAATTTTTTGCAAAAACATTGCAAAATACTGCAGTATACATTCAATAATTCAAGTGCTAAAATATTAATATGAAAAATTGTAAATATGAAAGGAAGCTATCCAGAAAGAGCAGTCTGGATAACTTCTTTTTTTATTTCTTTTTCAAAACAAAGGAGGAATTTTTATGAAAAAAACGAGAGAGAAAATGGCAATTATAATGATAATTTTACTGTTGTTATCATCATATATAACACCATTTTTAAACGTAGTAAATGCGTTTAGTGTGAGTAACGCATATATTTATACTGTAAAAGAAACAGAATATCATTTGCAATTTTGGGACACTAAACAAAATGCCTGGTCCTATATAATTACAAATTATGTTGGTTATACAGGAGAAGATGGGAAATTCTATCCTGCCTATTGCTTAGACGCAGATAAGCACGGAGTAGGAGAAGAAGCACCTTATACAGTAACAGTAACAGAAGCTATTCAAAATCCAGAAGTATGGAGAGTTTTATTTCACGGATTTCCATACAAAACACCAGGAGAGTTAGGAGTAGCAAATGATTATGACGCATTTTGTGCAACAAAGCAAGCAGTATATTGCATATTGTATGGTTATGATCCTTCAACAAGATATAATGGAGGAGATGACAGAGGTACAGCAATTAAAAATGCAATAGTAACAATGGTAACAAATGCAAGAAATGGGGTTGGTGGTAATTATACATCTCCACAATTAGCAATTAATAAAATAGGAAATTTGACAAAAGAAGGAGAATATTATTCTCAAACTTATAGCGTAAGTTCAAATGTACCATTAGGAAATTATAGTGTATATCAAATTTCAGGGTTACCTTCTGGAAGCTATTTTGCAAATACAAATGGCTCACAACAAACAACTTTTTCTGCAGGAGAAAATTTTAAAGTTTATATTCCACAGAAAAAGATAGTATCAAACATTTCAGCTTATATTGGTATTGATGGTAGCTGTAAAACATATCCTGCTCTATATGGTAAAGCACCTAATTCATCAGTACAAAATTATGCGTTAGTAACAGATCCATTTGAAAATGGAAGTGCTGACACAGAAATTAAGATAGCACCAACAGGAGAGGTAATTATCGAAAAAACTAGCACAACAGATAATATATGGAATGGAGCAATTTCAGGTTCATTAATTCCAAATGCAAAATATAATCTATACAATTCTAATATGAATTTAATCAACACATATACAACAAATTCAGAAGGTAAAATTCACATTTCTGGTTTATCTTTAGGAAAATATTATATTCAGGAAACAACACCTACACCAGAATTTACAACATTAAATGATGAGATATATTCATTTACATTAGATTATATGGGCGATAGCAAAGATGTAAAAGTAACTAACACACCTGTTCCAGGAGGATATTTTTCTGCTATTAAACTTTCAGAGAGAAATAATGTATGGACAGGAGTAAAAAAAGGTCAAGGAGTTTCAGGAGCTAAATATGGAATTTATGACAAAAATGGAAATATAGTTAAATCTTATGAAACAGGGAAAGAGTTAATAGCAGTTTCAAAAGAAGATGGAACAATTTTTGACAATGAAAAACTTAAACTAGGAGATTACTATTTGCAAGAAATTGAAGCACCAAAACATTCAAAACTAAATGATAAGAAGTATTATTTTAAAGTTACAGAAAATGGAGGACACGTTTCAGTAACAGCTTCTGATGATGTAGAGGAAGGTGGATATTTCAATATTTATAAAACAACAAATGATGACAATTTATGGACTGCAGAAGTAAAAGGTTCTCCTCTTGCAAATGCAACTTTTAAAATAGAATATACAAACTTTGAGGAAACAAAGAATTGGACTGTAACAACAAATAAAGATGGTAAAATAGTTGATTCTAACTATTCAACAGATGATTTAGAATTAAAACTAGGTACATATAGAGTATATGAGATAGAAGCACCAGAACATTATGAATTAGATAATACAGAATATTATTTTAGAATTACAGAAAATGAACAAAAAATATATTTAGAATTAGATAATACACCTGAACTTGGTAATAATATAGAAATTACAAAAGTATCTTCTGATAAAAATTATATTACAGGAACAGAAAAGGATCAACCAGTATCAGGAGCTAAATATGAAGTTAGAACAGGATACAATGAAGGAGCAACAGTAACAGCAGAAAACTTTAATGAAGGAAAATTAGTAGATACACTTATAACAGATGAGCAAGGAAATACAAAAGTAATAACCGTTGGAGAAGGTAGTTATTTTATTAAAGAGGTATCAGTTCCAGAAGGTTGGCAATTAGATGAAAAAATTTATCAAATAGACGTAATTAGTAATGGAGTAATACACAAATTAGAGCTAGAAGATGAACCAATTCCACAAGGATTGGATTTAGGTCAAGTTTTTAGACACATTTTTCCACGAATTTATATATTTTTTTCAAGCTTCGCTTGAGGAGTTGATATAAATATTAAAGAAAATCTTTAACATTTATATCAACTTTAAATTATGCTATATTTTTAATGT
>CAQPRV010000082.1 GCA_948857205.1 uncultured Clostridia bacterium | reverse complement strand
ATCTACAATATAAAGCACAGTTATATACTTTTGTGTTACTTACTAGCAATTTATCCTCCTTTTCCTTTAGTAAGTTCCACCTATAATTTATGCTTTTAATTTAACATAACTTAATATAAAAATCAATAGCCTAAATTATAGGTGGAAACTAAAATTTTGTCTTAAAATTTGTGTTTTATCTTATTTTTTCGTTAGTTGCATATTGCAAAACATTGCAAAAATCTTTGATATAGAAACTCTTACATCTTCAGCAGAGTTCTCTTTAAACTTGTTTATTATAACTATTTCATCTTTATTTTTTGTTTTCTTACCCATGACAATTCCTCCTGTTCGTTCTAATAATGCACATACTTTTTGAATTTTCTTTTTAAAATCATTCTTGATTTCTCCTTTCAAAAAATAAGAGTTCTATAAGTGATAAAATACTTATAAAACTCTTATTTAAAGTCAAAAAAATAGCCCTTCATAAAGTGCTAAAATCTTTGCTTATTCAATTTAAACTGTTGCTCTTATGCAACTTGGACTTACAACATTACTTACTCTTTTTGGTACATAAAAACCTACATTTATTCCATTTTTTAATATTAAATCACTACTATGCTTATCATAATCAAACATTCCTCTATTCCAATTTGAAAATGCTTCATCAGATAGTTTCTTTTTAGTAGATAAATATTCGTTATCTTTGTTTATTTGTATTATCATTGCTTGATATTCTTGTTTGTCAGCTTGTCGCTTTTTATTGATATAATTTCTTTTACAAACTTTGTGTCTTTCTTTGCTTTGTGTGGCTCGGTATTCCTTTTCTTTAATATATCTCTCATCTTTTTGAATAATTTTTGTTATATATGATTTACCGACACCAATTTGTTTTGCTATATCTGTTGGTCTTAAATGTTCAGCATAAAAAAGTTGTGTTATTTCAGTTACTTTGTCTATTGTAATCACCTCCGTTTCTTTTTAAATTAGTTGTAGTGAATTTTTAGTCTACAACTTAAAACAATAATTATCTCAAAAAGTATTGTATTATTAAACTGATTATAGTATAATATAATTAGAATGTCAATAACAATTATTAAAAAAGTTAAAATTGTTTTTGATAAAACTTGATAGAATTTTATAGAAACGGAGGAAAGTATTGAAATGAGTATTGATTTACCAGAAGTAAAACATTTTGATGATTTTTATATTTGGTTTAACAAAGAGGAAAAGAAAGAGTATTATTCTACACCAATGTACTTTTATAAAGCTGATTTCTCATTTGATTTTAATGATAAAGAAAAAGATAATCATAAAAATGGACGTACTCAAAGTGGAGGAACAAGATATATAAAGTGGAAAGATGATGAAAGAACAGACATGGGACTAAAACAGCCAGGTAGTTTATATTTTCCCTATATAGAAAGATTTGGACTATTATTATTAAGATTTTTAAATGCTAATTTATCAACTTACGAAATTGCATATAAAGATTTCTTCTATGCTTATGGATTTGAAATATTAAAAGATATAGATGAAGATTATAAATTTGAATTAAAAGGAAAATACGAAGATGATGAAACATATCTAAAAGAAACTAAAAAAATATATGATATGCTAAAAGAACAACTTATTTATATACAACAACAAATAACAGATGCTGTTAATTACATATATAATATAAATGAAAGTGAAGAATTAAAGCCATTTACACATTCTCAAAGATATGCAGTATATTTAATAAAGAGAAAAGGCAAATTATATTCTTACATAAAAAATGATGAAGTAATACAAGATAATTATTCTAACAAATATGAAGAACTAGGGAGTTCAGCAGATATTGACCTGCTAAAGAAACTAAAAGAAGAAGGTATGCTTATATCTATGGTAAATACTCATAAAAGTAATGATATATCAAGTGTTTGTTATGCTATATTAGAAGAATTATCAAAAACAGATAATTACCCAATAAAGAAATGTCAAAATTGTGGTATGTATTTTATACCAAACTCAAGACTAGATGAGATTTACTGCGATTACTCAAAAGAAAATGGAAAAACTTGTAGAGAACAAGGAGCAATTTTATCTTATAACAAAAGATTGCAAGAAAAATCAGCATATACAGAATATAGAAAAACATATCAACAAAAATTTGGTATAGTAAATAAAAATAAAGATAATAAGAAACTAAAGAAAGAATTTGAAGTTTGGAAAAAACAAGCAAAAGAAAAAATAACAAAACTAAAACATGGAGAACTTACTGAAGATGAGGTTTATAAGTGGTTACAAGAAAATAAATAACTTTACAAGAAATTGTCAATAAAATGTAGTAAAAATTTAACTTTAATGCTATAATAAGAATAGATTGAAAGCGAGGAATTATATGAATAGTATAGATTTAATGGAATATTGGTTTAAAAGTGCAGATGAAGATTATGATACAATGCTTTATATGAAAGCTGGAAAAAAGAATACTTGGTGTTTATTTATGGGACATTTAGTAATTGAAAAACTTTTAAAAGGATTGTATGCAAAAAATAATCCTGATGATCCAATAGCGCCTAAAATTCATAATTTAATATTACTTTCTCAAAAAGCAAATTTAGAAGTACCAACAGAAATAAGAGAAAAAATACAAACTATAAATACATTTAATATAAGTGCTAGATATGATGATTATAAAAGAACTTTTGATGAAAAATGCACAGATGATTATACTGAAAAACAAGTAAAAAATGTCGAGGAGGTACGAAAATGGTTGAAAGAACAATAAATAAAGATATTGTAGATAGTATAAATAAATTTATAGAAGAAATAAAAAAACAATATAATGTTACAGCAATTATATTATTTGGCTCTTATGCAAAAGGAACAGAAAATGAAAATAGCGATATAGATATTGCAGTTATTTCAGATGACTTTGAAGATATTTATGATTGTATGGCGGTTCTAATGGGAATGACTTGGGACATAGATGCTAGAATAGAGCCACACCCAATAACAACAGAAGATTACGAAAAAGTTTCAAATCCTTTTGTAAAAGAAGTGGTAGATACAGGAATAAAAGTAGCATAGAAAATTGTAAAGGAGAAATTAAAATGGGATATATTAAAAAAGTTTCTAAAGAGCCATCTTTTATTCAAGATGGATTGAATGGATTTAGTTCTAATATCAATAATGAAAATATTAGTATTGATATAATAGAAGTATATAAAGGACATGAAAAATATTGCACAAATAAGGTAAGTAGCCATATATATTATGTATTAGAAGGAAATGGAAAATTTAAAATAAATGGAGAATTATATGATGTTGAAATGGGAGACATAATTGAAATTCCTAAAAATACAGAATTTATTTATATAGGTAAGATGAAATTATTGTTAATTATGAGTCCAGCTTTTCAGGCAAATAATAATGTAGAAGGTAAAAATAATGACTTATATAATTAGAAATATTATAATTGAATGACTAATTATAAACTATATGGAGGAAACATATGAATAACAAACTAAAAAAAATTTCAAAAATAATTATTTTATTAATAACAATATACTTGTTTATTAGTGCATTATATATTTTAGTACATATTGATTTTGGAACACCACCGAGTATAGTTGGTATGGGTTTTTCAGAATCTGACAATATAGTTAGGATATTTATGGGACTACCTAAAACATATACGACTTATCAAGGAGTCACTCCTACATATTTAATTTCAGTAGCGATTAGATTAATACTTGCTATTGTACTAATATTAGTAAATAAAAAGTTCTTTAGTAAAAATTAAATTATTATAATTAAAAGAGGCTTCATTGAAACCTCTTTCGATTATGATTATTTTTCCAAATCCCATTCTTTTTCTCGTTTTTCGTGTTTAAGTTGTTTTACTGGATCAATTAAAGTATTAGTTTCTTTTTCAAAATCTCTAACTAATTCTTTAGATTCGCCAATTCCAAATTTATGACAAATCCAAACTATAAATTTATCAACAGTTTCATAGAATTTATCTATTATTTTGTGTAAATGAGTATTTTCTTTTTCTAAACTTTTGATTTTACTTTTATATTTCCATTCAATATCAAATTCCTTTTCCTTATATTCAGCTTTAATATTGTTTACTTGATTATGAAGTTCTCTATTATCAGCAAGTATGGAATCTCTTTCTTTTTGATATTTTTCAGCCTTATTAACTAAATTTACTTGTTTTGATAATTCATTATGCAATTTTAGATTTTCTTGATACAATTCCATAATTTTATCATCTTTTGGTTTAATAATTTCATTTTCAACTTTTTCTCTATTAAGTTTTATGAGTTTAATATCATTTATATTTGGTGTTTCTGGCAATTATAGTGTTATATTATCTAATACCTTTTTAGTATTTTCAAAATTAGTTAATTTCTTTAAATCTTCGATTTTCTCGTGTTTTGCTCCAGTTTCTTCTACTGGTAAACCTCTTTCTAAATCAAAACCTTTTGAAGTTATATATTTATGAAAAGCATTTTGTAATTGTCTGTAACTATCTCTGCCTTTCCAAAAATCTCTACAACATATTTTATCAATATCTTTGACTTCTTTATCTTTTGTATGAATTACTGGTATATATACTAAATGTATGTGTGGAGTGGTTTCATCTAAATGTACTGCTGCTGATACAATATATTTTTCTCCAAGATTTTTGTAATTACATATAAATTTATAACTTTCTTTGAAATATCGTTTTGTTTCTTCTAACCCAATCTTATTAAAAAAAGCATTATCAGAAGTAATCATCATTTCACACATGATATTACTATTACTTCTAATAGTGCCTTTTAAATCATATTCCTTTTTCATTTTATCAAATTCTCTTATATAAGTTAGTTCATTTTTCTTACACCAAAAATTAAGATGTGTTCTTGTAGGGTCAATATCTTTATTAGAATGACCTTTTGACCTTCTATCATTGTGAATGTATGATCCTTGTGCATCCACTCTTGTTAATTTATTATTTCTTATAATAGCATAGCTCATATCTTCTTTGAACCTCCTTCTTTGCTCAAGATATTCTTCTAAATGTCTAACATACTAGACAAACAAGTTTGTCCTGTATGGCAGGGTTTGGCAACCCTACAACCCAAAATCTAAAAATTGCATAACTGCATTTTTAGATTTTTCATAAAAAGTTTCATTTGCATGAACTTTTTATAATTTCAATAAATTTGCTTTTCGCAATTTATTGAAAAAGAGCAAGAAAAAGATTTACAACTTTTTCTTACTCTTTTTGAAACCTTGCTCGGTTTCAATCTTCCACGCATAACAAATAAAAGCATAGATTTTTGCAAAATCTACACTTTTACTTGCTTTATAAATTATAGGCGAAAGCTACTAAATTACAATATTTTCTTATTTTTGTCATAAGAAGATGTAGATGATGTAAATACGAGCAGTGCTAATGGTAGATTTTTTGTAAGAATGCTAACAGTATTATCACAACTAGAAATAGAGATAGTTAGTGAAAGAACAAAATTCGGTTTAAATGGTGCTATTAAGTCTGGTCATTTACCAGGAATTGTACCATTAGGCTATAAAAAGGATAACAATAAGAAAACCATTATAGATGAAACTACAAAAGACATTGTAGTAAGAATATTTAATATGTATCTTGAAGGAAAAAGCTATCAACAAATTAGTAATAAATTAAATAAAGAAAAAGTATTATATCCTAAACATTGGAGAGATACGACAATAATGAAAATGATAGATAACAAAGTATATATGGGAGATTATGAAAATAGTATCATAATTAAAAGCCATTCGTTTGAATGGCTTTTGCTAATTCTTTGAATTAGCTCGGGTCAGGTCCTAGTCTAGTAAACTATTTCAGACCTAGTAGAATATCTATCTACAATGTATAGTATTCCTTAATTTCTTTAATTATACACTAATTTTTTGAAAAAGTATATAATTTTTTAAAAAATTTTCAAAATTATACATAAATTAGTTCTTTGTATATTGTTTCTTCAACTAAATGCTTATAATTATTCATAATCCCAGTCCATTTTAATGAGTCAGTATTTTTCAAGTTTTCATTAATAGGATTTCTTTCTAGCATTTGTTTCATAAGTATTTCAAATCTCTTTTTAGCTTGTCTATCAGTTTCTACAATATGTTTTCTTAATGTCTTGTTCATAAACATTATTGTATATTCTGCTTTTTTATGCTTTTTTAAATATTCTAATCTTAAATGTCCATATTTTCCAATAATATAATCATTTTTATAATCTTCCTTTTCCAAATATAAGTCAGGAATAAAATAATCCCCTTCTTTGTGATAAGTTATCTCTACCATAACTAAAACCTCCTAAAATTTAATTTCACTACTTTTAAAACTATAATTTTATATCTTTTCAGCTATCTTTTACAAAATATATTTTTTAATAAAATTTAAAGTGTACTTAATTTAATCTTACTGGGTTAGGACTTGTGGCAAAGCCAAAGTCCTGTGTTACGAAGAAATTTAAAAGGAGATACTTTATAGAGCAAGAATTAGTATATTTTTTTCACTTAGTATTGATAAAAAGTACATTGTATAGTAAAATAATAAAAAATGAGGAGGTCATTAAAATTGTATATAATGATAAATATAAATTTGTAGCAGTTATTAATGAAAAAATTGAAATGGGAAAAGCTCTAAATGCAATAGCACATATGGGATTAGGTCTTGTTAATATAGCAGATAAAGAAACAAGAGAAAAAATGTCTTCTATCGACTTTCCTGATAAAGATAATGAATCACACAAAAGTATATCTGGATTATCTTTGATAGTGCTAAAAGGAAGAAATGGAGAAATAAAAAAGTAAGAAGACAATTTGCAGAACAAAATATCTTGTTTACAGATTTTATAGAAACAATGACAGGCGATACCTATGCTGAACAATTAGTGAAAACTAAAGAATTAGGCATAGAAGAACATAACTATTTTGGAATATTGGCATTTGGAGAAATAGATAAAATAAATCCTATAACAAAAAGACTTTCTTTATGGAAGTAAAATTTTATTGAGTTTGACAAAACAAAAAAATGTATGTATAATATAGATAGAAAATGAGAGCCACAGAAATGTGTGCTACCATATATATTTACGATAAACACCACAAAGCTTGGCAGAGCATATGTGGTGCTTTTATTATTTGCTCAAAATTACTACTAATGCAATAATCAAGGCAAATGCTATAATAGTGATTCCTACTAAACCGTAGAAAAGTAAGTATATTATTAATAACATAGCTTGTTCTACCATATAGCACCACCTCCATTCTCACAGCCAAAACTGTGTATGTAAAGTGGTAGCACTCACACTGCTTATTCTCATTTCCTATGTTAATAACTATACAATATTATTTTGTAAAATACAAGCGAACAAAGCAAATTTTTGAAGAATGTTATTTCTAATTTTTCTATTGCAATTTATAAAAATTATGATATACTTTAATAAATTGATTGATATTTGTATCAATCGTTAAGAGAAAAAGTTGTAGATAACTACGACGTTCGCTCCAATAAGTAAAATCGTCGCACCAGACGAAAACATTGAAAAATCAACTATAAAAGGTTGATTTTTTCTATTTTGTAGAAATTATCGACTGTAAGGAAGAAAAGCTTCGTAAAAAATAGTTATGCAAACTTTACAAATTCTTATTCTTAAAGCTTTGCTTTTTAGAATTTGTTAGTCCGTTTTTTGTCGCCTTTATCTTAATTTCTTAGCCATAGCATTTTTAATGCATATAGATAAGTTATTAAAATTTTTTTCACTTAGTATTGACAAAAAGTACATAGTAATGTATATTTGGATTATCTTTTATAGTGCTAAAAAGAAGACATTTTTTTGTTTGAATTTGTAAGTAATACATGATGAAATGATGAATATAGAAAATTAAAAACCACCTACATAAAAAATTACTTTTTAAGATAATTTTTTATATAAATGGTTTTATTTTTATTCAATTTCTTCTTTTCTTTTAATTTTTGGAAATATATCTTCTCCTATAAAATGATTAGTGCTTTGTTGATTTTCTTCTTCTCCACTTATTTCATCTAAAAGTGTGTTAAACATATTTTTATTATCTTTAGTTGTTTGCATTTGTCCAGCCATTTTTGCATATTTATCTAAGCTCATTACTACCATAGCACCATATCCATTTTTAGTTAAATAAACATTTTTGTCTTCTTTTAAAATAGCAGTTTCTATTTCCTGATATTTATTTCTTAAATCTGATACTGGTCTTATATTAATCACAAAAATTCACTCCTTTTTATAATTATAATATCCAAAAGTTAATTTATTATTCTCTTTTTTTAATTTTGAAACAATTTTTTTTTTATTTCATATATTAATTTTAGGTGATTATTATGAATAAAAATATTGTTCTTACAAATTTGCTTTACAATTCTTTTATTTTAAGACAAAATATAATTTCTTTAATACGTAATTTTCCTTTTTTAAATGTTCAAACTGTTGGAAATAGTATTTTAGGAAATCCAATCTATGTAGTAAAACTTGGAAAGGGTTCTAAAAAAGTATTTTATTCTGCTAGTATTCATGCAAATGAATGGATTACTACTGTATTACTTATGAAGTTTATTGAAGATTATGCAAAAGCTTATGTTAGTAATGAAACTTTATATAATATTTCAATTAAGAGCTTATTCAATACTTGTTCTATATATATTATGCCTATGGTAAATCCAGATGGCGTTGGCTTAACTTTCATAGGCATATTTTATGTTTGTTTTAATAACTCCTTAATTTCTATTTTTTCTCTTACATATTCACTAATACAATTTAATTTACTAAATGCAAAATGAATGTAAATATTTTTGTTTTCATCAATTTCTATCCTATCTATTAGTTGATAAATTGACTTTTTGGATGTTGTGTTTAAAAATTCATCAATCAGTTTGTTCATTTCTTTTTCTGAAACCTTATTTTGTTTTGATTTCATATTGTTTATTAATTTTTTTATTTCATCTTTTTGATTAATTAATGCATCCCTTTCACTGATTATTTTATTTGTATATCTAAAATAATCATCTTCAGTAATAACATGGTTTATCTTGTCAAAATAAATACTCTCAATTTGGCTTAAAATATTAGTTATTTTATTATCTATTGCTTTTATTTCCTTTTGATATTTTGAAATACTACTATTTTTATTGCTTTTATATTCTTTATAAACTTTTTTTAAGTTATCTTTATCTGCATATAAATTCAAAAACTCTTTTAAATATGCTAAAGTTTCTCTTTCAAACTTATTATAATTTAAGTGTTGTGGTGGACAAATTCCCTTTTTTGAATTTCTACAAGTTATATATGGAATGGGATTTCTTATTTCTTTCCCATTTGCAGTAAGCTTTGCTCCTACTTCTAAATTACTATGGCAAGTCTTACATTTTATTAATCCTCTAAATAAATACTCGTGCTTATTTTTCCTATTAATACTTTTCTTATCTAATAGAAATTGTACTTTTTCAAAATCTTCTTTGCTTATAATTGGATTATGTGTGTTTTCTATTATGATATATTCTTCTTTTGGCATTTTGATTCTTTTCTTTGATTTATAGGAAAGATTTACTCTTTTATTAGATACTGTTGTTCCAATGTAAGCCATATTAGATAATATATTTAAAATAGTAACACTATTCCACTTTTTTATTTCTACTTGCTTTTTTGCGTAACCACTAGGTGATTGAATATTCTTTTTATTCAAATAATCTCTTATCGAATAAACACTATTTCCATTTAGATACATATTAAAAATATCTCTAACTACAAAGCTTGTATTTTCATCAATTACTAAATGATTTTTTTGTGAACTGTCTTTTTGATAACCATAAGGTGCAACTGTACACATATACTCCCCTTTTATTTGTTTTTCCTTTATAACACTTCTTACCTTTTTAGAAATGTCTTTTGCATACATATCATTTAATATGGATTTAAATGGTGTTATATCATTACAGGAACTATCTTTAAATGTATCAATTCCGTCATTTATAGCAACATATCTTACATTGTGTTCCGGAAAATATTTCTCTATGTATTGTCCAGTCTGTATATATTCTCTCCCAAGCCTTGATAAGTCTTTTGTAATTACCATGTTAATTCTTTGTTTCTCTATATCTGCTATCATCCTTTGGAAACCAGCTCTTTCAAAAGTTGTCCCAGATATTCCATCATCTACATATTCATCAATAAATTGCAAGTTATTTTCTTTTATATATCTCCTTATGATGTCTCTTTGATTTCCAATACTTTCACTTTCTCCTTTATCTCCATCCTCTCGAGAAAGTCTTATATACATTGCTACTTTATAAGTTTGATTATTGTTATTGCTAAAGATCATTTTCGCCTCCTATTCTTTAGCAATCATCTGCTAAAAAATATTATATCAAGTACAGTTATATTTAACAATTTCAAAAAAAATTATTTTTTTTCTTGCATAAATTCTATAAATGCTTTTTGTAGTAGTATTTGAAAATCTATATTCTCTTCTTTGAATGTACAATAAATTTGTAAATTGTTTTCTTGACTACTCAAACTGCTCATTCCTTTCAGTTGGTTTGCTAATAAATAATATGATAAAATCTCTCTCGAAATCACTAAATATTTTTTTACAACAAAAAAAGAACTAAGTGCTATCACACACCTAGTTTGATTTTTATATTTAGTTCAAATTCTGTTTATCTTATTTTTTACATAGTTGTAGATAGGAATTGACTAAATTCCTATTCACAATTTCATTATAAAGTCTATTTTTTAAAAGTCAATATCTACATTTGATTTTTGCTAAAGACAGAAAAATAGGATTTTTTAAATTACTGTTTTTGTAATATTATGTGTATATTAAAAATCTATTAATAAATAGCAAAAGGAAATTTACCCAAAACTTCCCTACTTTAAAAATTTTATAATTACTAATTTCCTATTAATAACTACTTTATAATTTAGCTATTATAATGTCCCTTACAAGAAATTATAATGATTGAATCATTGGAAATAGTGTAGACAACTCTATTTGTACTATCAATTCTTCTACTCCAATATCCTGTTAAATTTTCTTTTAATGGTTCAGGTTTTCCAATTCCTATAAAATTATTTCTTTGAATATCTTTTATTAGCATATTTATCCTTTTTAATGTTTTTTTATCTTGAGATTGCCAATAGCAATAATCCTCCCAAGCTCTTTCTTCCCATAAAAGTTTCATATTTATTTATCATCTTCCTCTATTAATTCGTGTTCTTCTAATTTTGCTTTTCCTGAATTTATGTCAGCAACTATTTTTTCAAGATATTTTATATTATTTTCTGAATAAAATGGATCTGCTTTAATTTCAAAAGGTAATTTGTGTTCCCTTAATACTGTTTTTATGAACATATTAATTGCAACTGAAACATTCATACCTGTTTCAGTACAAAAGGTTTCAAAGCTTTTTTTATCATTTTCATCTATACGAACACTTAAATTTGCTTGAGCCATATAAACCACTCCCTTCATAATACATTATATGATATTTGTATTATTTTGTCAATACATTGTATTATATTTTATTATATGTTAATTAATAAAATTTATTCATAATTTCTTTTGATTTATTTGGCTCTTTTATTACTTAATTTTTATTGTTTCTTCTCCAATCTTTTTTCATCTCTTTTTCTTCTCTTTCATCTATTTGATCTTGTTCAACATCTATTAAATATATTTTATTATTAAATCCACCTTTTTTATCTTTTTTTATTTTTCTAGCTTTTTCCACATCATTTATTGAGATATTATTGATTTTCATAATAGTATAAACAACTTCCATTAAATCTGCTAATTCTTCTACTGAATGTTCTTATATAAATTCATGTGCTTCTTCAAATAATTTTTTATCAAGTTCTTCTATATATTCTTTATCTTCTAGTATTTTATAATTTGATTTTCTTAATTCCATTTTGTCTATATTTTCAGGAATTTTGTCTCTTACTAATTTATTATAAATATATTTCATTCTTTATTATCTCCTAAATTAATATACTATATATTATAAAACATAAGTTTGTTGTTGTCAATATTTTTATTAAAAATTATAATTAAAAAAACTAGGTAATCATTCACCTAGCTTATTAAACGTTATATCTTTTTTATTATATTCTTCTGGATTTAATCCAATTCTCTTTTTCATATATTTTAATACAAGCAATATAATAATCAGCCCAACAATTCCTACTATTAGATATGCTGTACCTGTAGTATAAAATTCTAGCAATAAGCCACCTAAAAAACTTATAATAATTTTTCCAATATTTTTAATTAAATTATTTGTCGATATAATTTGAGCTCTAATATTGGAATTCGTAAAATTAGTAACATATATATCTTCTAATATCAAATAAGGTCCTCTAAAAGAGTAATATATAAAAAATGTAATCATAACCATTATAATTGTAAAAGTAAAATTTAAATTTAAATTAGTAACAATTCCTACTATAATAAATGAGATAAATATTGATATAGATATAAATGTTAATGTCCTATTTTTAAAAGTATTATGAATCTTATCTTGGTATCTCACTGAAAAACATTGAACAAGCGTTAAAATTGCAAAAATAATACCAAAATATTGTGATGATATTTTCAAGTCTGTTAATAAACTTTTTTCATAAGTTGAAATCATATCTAATATACCTATAAAGATTGAAGTAAAAAGAAATAATGCTTTTAATCTTTTCGATCTTAAGCTAAATTTAAAACCTTGTTTAAGATTTATTATACATTCTGATATTGTTGTATTATCTATTTTTTCTATTTTTATATCTTCAAATCTATAAGCTATAATTACTGCCAATAACTGTGTAAAAATACATAAAATAATTGGAATATATGGATTAATCAAAAACAGATAACCTGCAATTATTGAAGTAATAGCATTTAATATATAACTTAAAGACGAACCTTTAGCATTTATATTTCCAAATGAGTTTTTACCTTTGCAATTTTTTGTAGAATCATATAATAGTGTATTTCTCGCAATATCCCTTATAGAATTTCCAAATGCAGACATAAAATAAGCAATTACTAAATAAGTAAAATTATTCGCAAAAAGCATCATTATCTTTTGAATTGCTATAAAGCTAGTCCCTAATATTAATGCCTTTCTACTGCCAATCTTTTCAATTAAAATACTAGAGGGTATTTGAAGAATTATTATAAATATAGAATATACAGATGCTGCATACATTACTTTTGCAGGTGCAATTTCCTTCACTTGGGTCAAAAATAAAAATATAATAGCACTATAAAATAATGGATCCCATCCCATACCTTTATAGTATGGAAATATTCTTCTATTGTATTTCATTGCAATTTCTGGCTTCATCATTTTCTCCTTTGTAACCGAATTATAATCAATAGTATATCATAAGCATTATCTTTTTACTAGACATATTTTCTGAAAAATTTCATCACTATTTTGTTATTATTAACATATCCACTTTTTCTCTATATTGCTTTTTACAATATACACCCTACTTTTTACTTTTTTTCCCTTACCTGTTTGATACCCTTTAAACCTCAAACAACAAAATTTGAATTTTTGCCTAAATTTCAATACATTACATACTGTCAAAATATCCACTCCAGCATAGCTCAAAAAAACCTAAAGTGGATACTTCAAATATATCCACTTTCATAGCTTTTTATATCCACTTTAAAATGTATTATTATTTTTATTCACAGATGATTGCTAATTTCTACTCCTATGAAAATTAATCCGACTGGCGTAGACTTAGTTACTGGTAATTTATATTCTAATTCTTCTGCTTATATACAAGCTCAAAATATAGCTAACCAATTTCCTACAATTTCTTTCCCTGATGGTTGGAAATCAAATATAAAAGGTGTGGACTTTTTTTATTTCCATCTTCAAAAATTCTATTTTTGTTTGATATTTCAATATTTTATAGCTTTCAATAATTTAAAACTTTATTTTTTCATATTCAATCATTCCACCTTTTATTTCCAAATTATCACTTATAATATTTAGATGATTAAAATTAAAATAGATATAAATATTTTTTTCTGTATCTATCTCTATCTTATTTATTAATTTATATAATAACATTTTATCTATTTTCTTCATTTCAAAAAAATCTGTTACAACTTTTTTTATTTCCTCATCATCTATTTTTTCTTCTCTCTTTACTTTCATAATTTCTGACTTTTGCTCTATTTCTTTTATTTTATTATCAATTTCGCATTTCTCTTTACTAAAGTTAGTTGAATATCTAATAAAATCATCTTCTTGTATAATTCCTTTTAACTTATCAAAATACATTTTATCTTGTAGCAAATTTATTTCTTGCATTCTTTCTTGCATTTTCAATAATTGTATATTATAACCTTTTAATATTTCGGAATAATCTAACATATACCTCTTATAAGTTTCTTCAAATACTGCATCATTCAAATATATTTTACAAATTGATTTAATAATTTGAATCATATTTTTTTCAAATTCCCAATAATTCATACTAATTGGATGTCTTCCTCTTTTTTCATGTCCTACACAATTTATATATGGATTTTTTATTTTTTTCTTTTCAGAGCTTTTTAATACAATCTGTAAATTTCTACCACAATGATGACATTTTAACAATCCTTTAAATAAGTATTCATGTTTTGTAAATCTTGCTGTATCTCTTCCCTCTAGTATTAACTTAACACTATCAAATAATTTTTTATCAATAATTGCTTGATGGGTATTTTCTACCATAATCCATTTTTCTTTTGGGTTATTTCTTATCTTTTTTGATTTATACGATATTTTGCTTTTTTTATTTTGCACTATATTTCCTATATATACTTGATTTTTTAACATAGATAAAATTGTAATTTGATTCCATTCTTTTGCAACTTTGCCTTTCGTTCTATGATACTGACTTGGTGTTTCTATTTTCCTTTTATTTAAATAATTCATGATCTCTATACTACCATGCCCTTCTGCATACATTTCAAATATTGTTCTTACTACTTCTGCTGAATATTCATCAACTACCAACTTTCCCTTTTCTTCTTTACTTAATTGATAGCCATATGGTGGTATAGATCCCAAAAACTGTCCATTTTTTTGTTTTTCTTTAAAAACACTTCTTATTTTTTTTGATATATCTTTTGCATACATATCATTCATAATTGCTTTAAATGGTGTAATGTCATTATTTACACTATCTAAATAGGTATCAATTCCATCTAAAATTGCTACATATCTAACATTTTTCTCTGGAAAATAATTTTCTAAATAATGACCTGTTTTTATATAATCTCTTCCTAAACGAGATAAGTCTTTTGTTACTACCATATTTATTCTTTTATTTTCTATATCTTGAATTAATCTATTAAAGTCTTTTCTATCAAAAGTTGTTCCACTTACACCATCATCAACATATTCATCAATAAAATTCAAATTATTTTCTTTTAAATATCTTTTTATGATTAATCTTTGATTTCCTATACTTTCACTTTCTTGTTTATCGCCATCTTCTCTTGATAATCTTATATACATTGCTACTTTAAATTTTTCATTGCTTAAATTTAGCACTTTTATTCCCTCCTAAATTTTAGCAACTACCTGTTGAACGTGATGTTAACTCTCTTTTGGTAGTTTTTCAAGTGTCTTCCTATTTTTTTCTAAATAATTTAAAAATGCCTCTACTAGCACTTGTTTAGCTTCTTTTTCTTCTTCATTAAAACAACAATATATTTTATTATAACATTTTCTTTTATTTTCTGTTTTTTTCAAAAAATCCCTCTTTTCTTTTGTTACATATATATTTTCATTTTTTTATTTTATGATTTTAAATTTATTCTTCTACTTATAAGAGTGCAACCATAAAATGCATTTGAGTATTTTTTTGAAAAATTCTTTTATTTTTTAAGGAGTTCCCATAGAAAATGGAAACCCCTTATCATTCATTTTTATCATTACAAACTATCTTATTAATTTTCTAAAATATATTTTTCATTATATTTTTTAAATCCAAATTTTTCATATAATTTTATTGCATTAGGATTAGTCACATCAAGCTCAATCTTTTTACATTCAATTTCTTTAAGAAAATCTAATATCTTTTGCATTAATATATTTTGTATTCCTTTACATCTATAGTCTTCATCTGTATACACACAAGTTATATATGCTTTTTTACCATTAAGACATAAAGTAGTTGGTACCATTTGATGAATTATTACTCCATTGCTAGCAACTGTTCTGTTATTACTTTTATCTATTGCTATATAAAAATAAATTGTTTTATTCAATTCTTGTAATAAAACTTTTTTTATGTTTTTTCTGGCCATTTCTTCATTATTAAATACTAATCCATCTTCATTACAATTATATATATTTTGTTTTATTTTTAAATCTACTAAATCATCTATATCATTTAAATCTGCTTTTTTATATATAATATTCATTTCATTACCCCTTATTAAAGAATATAAATTGCCTCACAATTTATGCAAAAAGAGAGAGACTCGCATATCGCTCTTAAATAGCTTAAAAACGAAGTAATGGTTTGTAAAATTTAAATGAAATATCAATACTTTTAAGGATTTTCAATTAACATAATTGTGCAAAAATACTAAAAATTTTTTCTTTTGTAAGTATTGATATTTCTAGGATTAAAAGAATTTTTTATAAAAAAACATTATCTAGTAACTACTATTCTAAATATTCTTTCAACCCATCAACAATCTTATAAACCTTTGTCATTGGATTTCTTTCTGATGCTTGTCCATTTTTATTTAGTTCTTCCATTTGTTTGCAATTTTCTATTGCAATATGTAGCCTTCCATCTTTTGTAACTTTTTCAAAGATGTTAGGATCACTTTTACTATAAGTACCTAAGCCATTCTTTTGAAATTCTTTGTTAAGTTCATCTAAAACATAATCTTTAGAAATATATTTAATTACTTTCTTTAAATGTGCTAATAACCAAAGTTCAAAATTAGGATTTGACCAACAAGCATTATAATCACAATTTGCTATTGCTTGGTTAAATTGTTCATCATTATAATCATCTTTATCAAACACTACCCAGACTTGTCCATATACCTTACTTGCATAGTTTACAAATTTTTGAGTGTATTTTACTAAATCTGTAGTGTTTCTTCCTGTTCCTTTTACTTCAATATTAGGAATTAAAATGTCTACTTTATTGCCATATTTATCATTGATTTGTTTCTTTAGTCCGTTAAAATAGTTAGGCTCTGTTTTCTTTCCTTCACATACAATTAAGTAATTGGCTGGTGCTCGCCTTTTACTTTTTAATTTATCTCTTCTTGAAATATTATTATTTCTCATAGTTTATCTCAAATTCTTCTAATACTGGAATAGCACCATATCTTCCAGTTAAATAATCCTTATTGTATGTCGCATCATTTCTAACTTTTTTACCTGTTTTATTTTTACTATCCTCATCATCTTCTAATATATAATCTGATAAGGCATAAATTTCTGATACTCCATCTCTATTTTTCTCAGTAAACCATATTTCATCTCTTCTAAATGTATCTTTATTTAAGTTTACTGTATCATGTGTAGAATAAATTAGCTGTCCATTACCAATATTGGTTTCACTATTATGAAATAGATTAATAATATATCTTGTTAGTAATGGATGTAATTTTGCATCTAGTTCATCTATAAATAGTACCATTCCATTTTTTAGTGCATCCATAAAGAAATCAAATAAGTGGAACATTTTTCTAGTACCATTTGATTCCAAATCTAGTGGTAATGCTTTTAATTTGTTATCTTCTCCTTTATGGATTAATTCTACCTTTACTACTCTATTGTTGTTCTGTACTTCTTCTATGGAATCTGGTGTTGTTTTAATTCCTTCTATTCCAGAATCAAAGGTTTTTATAAATCTTAATAATTCTTTTTTGTATTTTTCATCACTTAGTATTTTCAATGAAATCCTATTATTAATGAAATCTTCAAATCTTGGATTTCCTAAATCTAAATAATTCGCGTTTACAAACCAATTATATACATTTTTATAATCACTATTATTATTTTTTAGTTTAGTGATTAAATTTAAAAATAATGTATTTGCATCTAATATATATCCACCTATTTTATTATCATATTTCTTGTCTACTTCTACTTTTTCTTTGGTTCTTTCGAATATTTTATAAAATTTATTTACTCTTTTATAATATAGCCACTCTGAAACTATACTATTTTTCAATACTTCAAATCCATATTTATATATTTTATCGTTTTTTGCTAATATTTCAACCTCTAAACTAATTGGCTCATTATTTATCATAAAACTATATATGTTTTCTTCTTCTATTGGAGAATTCTTCTTAGAGTCATCACTTACTAATATTCTTTTTTTCATATAATCAAATGCTTGCAATACATTTGTCTTTCCACTTGCATTAGCACCAAATATAGCTGCTACCTTTAAAAGATCAATATTTTCTGTTTTGGCAATGTTGTATTCGTGTTCTTTTAATGTTGTGGCTTCCATATCTAGTAAATTTTCATCTTTAAAGGATTTAAAATTTCTAAAACTAAATCTAATTAACATTTCGATTTCTTTCCTTTCATACTATATTATATTCTAATCCTTATAAAATATCAATATTTTTGAGATTTTTTCTCAAAAAATATACATGATATGTTGTTCCCATACTAGATTCATTTGTTCTAATAGTCTAACTTCATTTATGCTTACCAAATAATCATTCTGATTGCAATTTGGATAAATATATATTTGTTGTCCTACTCTTAAATTATATGGATCTAATGCTAAGTTTGTATCTATTATATTTTGCACTGTTGTACAATACATAATTGCTAAGTTATATAATGTATCTTCTGATCTTATTGTGTGCAAAATTGGGTTTGTATAATTCATAATTTTTACCTCCTAATATATATCATATTAAGGAGTGAATAAATTGTTACTTAAGAGTATTATACAACCTTATTTCTTATATTACTTATTATATCTTGTTTAATGTTATTTAAAGAATCCTTTACATATTGTGTAGCTTGTTCATCATAAATATATTTTCCATCTACTTTTCTAACTATATCGCCCAACCTAATATTTTCTGGTAAATCTTTTTCAAAAGCAATACATTTATGTTCAATATTATTTCTATATTGAGTTACTTTGTATCTGTGATACTCATAATCATTTTCATACTTATCGGTAACAATAAATACTTCACCTTTACTTAAGTCTAATAATTCTTTCTCAAAATAATTTTCTAAAAAACTCCATTTTTTTCTATAAAATTCAAAATCTTCTTCAGGAGTTAATTTAATATCATCCATTTCTTCACCTTCTATTTCATTTTTATGATTAGCATTTTTTAAATATTCACTCAATTCTTTTATAAAATTTTTTAAAAAAGAATTTTTCTCTATCTTTTCTGTTATTCTATTTAAGTCTAAATTCAAATTAAACCTCCTTATTAACTGCTTATTATTCTATTAGTTTTGCTTTTCCAGTACTATAATCAATTTCAAAATTATCTTGTACATTATATATAAATTTATTAAAAGATACTCCTTCTTCTTCAACTGACTTCGCTTCTATTTCTACACCAGTAGCTAATTTGTTTTCGCCATCATAAATAGGTGTTACTCTATACAAAACATGATATTCCTTGCCTTGTTTATTTTTATCTTTAATCCACCTTGCAACTTTATTTTCATATTCTATCATTGCTGTATTCATCTGCGAAGTACCTGTAATTAAACTTTGTTTATTGTTATTCTCATTTCCTAATTGCCATGCGATTAAGTGACATCTTTCATATAAATGCTTACTATTATTATTTCCATATAAGTATTGTTCCCAACCTGTAGGCTTATACGAAATATCTCCTCTTTTAGTTCCCTCTGGTGGCATTGTGTATTTACATATATTTGCAAATGCTTGGCCTGCCCTTTTTAATTCATCAAGCTTTGAATAATCTTCAAAATTTTCTGTAGTTATATCTTTATCTACAAAATATGGTACATCATTATTGATATTTATCACTATTTCCCCTGAATATGGTGGAATATAATCTATATTGATATTTGTCTTACTCTTATTTTCTATATTTGTTTGTATCGTTTGATTTGATAGAGTTTCTGACATCCCACTTTTATTCTGTAGTGTTGTGTATCCTATTATTAATGCTAATATGATAATACTTATAACTATTTCAAATTTTTTAAATTCATTTTTTACTTTTACATTCTTTTTCATATTAACTATTATTCCTTCCTTAAAGGCACGAATTATATGAATAATCCTACATATTTTGGATATTATTCAATCCTTATTAACCTTTTCATTTAATTTTCTAATCATTATTTTTGGATTAGTACAAGAAAAATGAGAACATTAAATATAATAATTTAAAATTCGATAAAATATAAAAAACTCAAAAAATTTTTTATGAAATAATTTCTAAGATAGTGAAATAATATTTTGTATAATTTTATTTTATTATACAACTTTAGTATTAATTGTCAAGTATCTCTAGAATAATTTTAGGGTGAAAATATCTTATATTTTTGTCCTATTTCTAACTCATAAGCCTTAAAAAACAAAATTATAATTACAGGTAATTGCTAACTTTTATTTATTCTTTATTAAAATTGGAAATTACGAAAGACGATAGGTGTAGTTTTTTCTAATTTCCAATAAATAAATCCAATTTTTTACTGGAATTTCAACGTTTTATTAATTTAAATTATATTTTATATAATTATAGGTGGATTTTTCTAATTTCCACCCTATATCTCTATAAGTATATATTATCCTGTTTTCAAAATTTGTTCATATTCTATTTTTCCATCATTTATTGATACACTATCACTTATTATATTTAAATGATTAAAATTAAAATGAATATAAATATTTTTGTTTGTATCAATTTCAATGTAATTAATTAGTCTATATATCAAAACTTTGTCTATTTGTTTCATATTTAAAAACTCATTAATAATTCCTTTTATTTGAACGGAATCAATATTTTCATCTTCTTTTTCTTTTATAGTCCTTATTTTCTGTTGCATTTCATATTTCTTTTCTACTAAATCCTTTTTCTCTTCTGCAAATCTATTATAAAACCTCATATAATCATCTGTAGATACAATTCCATTCAATTTATCCATATACATTTTATCCACATTTGAATTTATATTTTGAACTTTACTTTCAATTTCAACTAATTTTTTTTGATATTCATCTAGTAGACTTATATAATTATTTTTGTAATTTTTATATGTTTCTACAAAAATTGTTTCATCTAAATACATCTTACAAATATTTCTTATCACTTCAAGAATATTTTCCTCGAACTTCCAATAATTCATACTAATTGGATGTTTACCTCTTTTCTCATGACCTATACAATTTATATATGGATACATACTTCTTCCCTTTTGTGCCATTTGCAAGTTTCTTCCACAGTGATAACATTTTAGTAAACCTTTAAATAAATATTCGTGTTTTGTATATTTTGATGTATCTTTTGATTTTAGCATTAATTCTACTTTTCTAAATGTTTCATCGTCTATAATAGCCTCATGTGTATTCTCCACAATAATCCATTGCTCTACTGGATTGTCAACAACCTTTTTGCATTTATAAGAGATTTTTCTTTTTTTATTTTGCACTGTATTTCCTATATACACTTGATTTCTTAACATAGATAAAACAGTTATTTGATTCCATTTATTTGATGGTTTCTTTTTATATTTTGTTTGATGATAACTACTTGGATTTAATATTCCTTTTCTATTTAAATGATTCATTATATCTATACTTCCATGTCCTTGTGCATACATTTTAAATATTTCTCTAACTATATCAGCAGAATAATTATCAATTTCAAGTTTTCCTTTCTCTGTTTCACTTAATTTATATCCATAAGGTGGTATAGATCCCAAAAACTGTCCACTTTTTTGTTTTTCTTTAAAAACACTTTTTATTTTTTTAGAAATATCCTTGCATACATATCATTCATAATCGCTTTAAATGGACTAATGTCATTATTTGTACTATCTAAATATGTATCAATTCCATCAAGTATGGCAACATATCTTACATTTTTCTCTGGAAAATAATTTTCTAAATAATATCCTGTTTTTATATAATCTCTACCTAAACGAGATAAGTCCTTTGTTACAACCATATTTATTCTTTTAGCTTCTATATCTTGAATTAATCTATTAAATCCTTTTCTATCAAATGTTGTTCCTGATACACCATCATCTACATACTCATCAACAAAATCCAAATCTTTTTCTTTTAAAAATCTTTTTATAATATTTCTTTGATTTCCTATACTCTCACTTTCTTGTTTATCACCATCTTCCCTTGATAATCTTATGTACATTCCTACTCTAAATTGTTTATCCTCTAAATTTAGCATTTTTTATCTCCTAAATTTAGCAAATACCTGTTGCCTTGATGTTAACTCTCCGTGGTGTTTTTTTCAAGTATTTCGCTCTTATTTTCGTTATCTCTTAAATAATCTACAAAAGACTCTTTTAACAATTCTTTGCAGTCTTTTCCTTTTTCATCAAAACTACAATATATCTTGTTGTAGCATTTATTATTATTTTGCAAATTACTCTTCCTCCTACCTTACAATCTTAGGCACATCATTACTAACATTAATGTTTTTATCTATTTCATAGTATTTCCTTTTTGGATTTAGTTTATATATCGATGAATTCCATTTTCTAAATGCTCTGTTATTAATACTTTTTCCTCCTGATAGTTCTATACTTGCTTGTATATGATTTTGCTTAAGTTGTTGATTTATAGCACTTTCCTCTTCTCTCTTATGATATATATATTGTTTTGTTTTATCAGTATGTCTTTTTTTATTTTGGTTCTTTCTTTGTTCTTTTTCTTCTTTGTATCTTGTGTCTTTAGTTACTACTCTTGAAACTTTGTATTTAGAAATATTTAATGTTTTTGCTATATCTACTTGTTTCATTTTATTATCAAAATACATTTTTATTATAATTTCTTCCATATAAACTCCTGCAACTTTTTGCTAACAACTTTTTTCCATGAAGAAACTAATAGAGTATATAAATAGCTCTATTTAACTTTTAGTTTTTTATTTTTCATGTTCATTTGACATCCTTCCTTTTTTTATCTATTTATTAAGAACACGAAAAATTTTTCAAATGTTGCAGTTTTTTAATTTTTTCTATTCTTGCTTCAAATTTTTAATTTCTTATTCTCTACACAGTAGTTCTATCTATTTTCATTATTTTACTTATTTCATTTATACTCTTTTGTTTTTTATACAAATAAAAACGAGAGCCTAAGATTTTCTACCACATGGAAATCTTAAGAAAATCTAAGGCTCTCCATAATTATCTTCTACAAAAAGTTCTCCTTTTTTAGGAGAACTTTTCTAGAATATAAAAAAGCACTTCTTTTTCTTTTAAAGATAGTGCTTTTTCAATATTATATAACTACTGTTAATTTTCTTCTAAATTATAATCTACATCTAATATATTCTCTTGTTCATCTACTACAATATGCATACCAAAATTATAATTTTCATCTATTAATCCTTTTATAAAGAATCTATCTAAAATCATTATATTAGATAATATTTTTTCTCTTTGTAATAGTTCCTTAATATCTATCCATTCTGATGTATTTTCTTCAAATTCTTGAGGTTCTCCCTCATATTCAGTTGAAATAAATGTATCAAATACAAATTTTCTGTCTGGATATTCTATTGTCATAATCCCTTTATACTTAAAGTCTTTAATGTCTATTCCTGTTTCTTCTTTCATTTCCCTTATAGCTGTTTGTTTTGGAATTTCTCCATCTTCAATTTTGCCTCCAGGTATATCATAATATCCTTCTTTTCTATTTCCTTGCTTATATTTTGTAACTACTACTTTATTATCTTTTATTAAATAACATCTTACTGCTTTTCTTATTGATTTGTCCATTTATACTTTCTCCATTTTATAATTTTTAACATTTTCTATTTTTTATTAGTTTTCACTTACAATTTTTGATAATTCTAAACCTCTTTCATAGCCTACTTTATAAAAGTCATCAAGAGACATTTTCGAATAATCATATCTATAACATAATTCCATTGTAATAAATCCATTGTAATTACATTCTTTTAATTTCTTCATAACATATTTCCAATCCATTGTTCCATCAAATGGTAATAGATGCAAATCATCTGATTTATCATTATCGTGTAAATGTACTGCAAAAATTCTATCTTTAAAAAATTCAAAATTAAATTCATCATCAAAATGAACATGATAGTGTCCTGCATCAAAACAAATTCCTACATTATCATCTTTTATATTTTCTAGCACATACTCTAAATAGCCTTTTATTTTTGTATTTTCAAATGCAACTTTCATATTCAATTCTTTAGCATATTCTACAATTTTATTAATTCTATTTAATCCAATTTTCCCATACATAGGGGCTTTTTTCTTACTCGTTAAGTGCATTACTACCATTGGTATTCCATTTTCATAGCAATCTTTAATGTCCTTTTTATATCTTTCTACTAGATTATCTCCATCAATTCCTTCTTCCCAAATCGAATTGATATTCTGATATCCTAAATGTGCAAATATAATATTAAATCCTAATTTTTTACAGATTTTAATTTGTTCTTCTTGACTATGTTCCCAATTTTCATTGTACCATTGAACAAATACATTTTTAAATCCTGCATTATTTATAGAATTTATTGTTTCTATAATACTTACTTTCTCATTTTCATTTTGAATTGCTACTGCAAGTTCTCTCATTCTATACCTCCATTATTTCACATTTTCCATTTGATAATGTGTTTCTGTTTCTCCATATACTTTGAAACCTAATTTTTCATATAGACTTTTAGCTGGATTATCTTTAAATACTTGTAGAATCGTTCTAATCCCTTTTTGTTTATTTTCTTTTAATTGTTCTTCTAATATTTTTCTTCCAATTCCTTTATTTTGATATTCTTTTAATATACTTATTTCGTTAATAAATAGCTCTCCATTTTCTGTTGTATGTACTGCATATACTCCAACCTCTTTATTATCTATTAAGATAATTCGTTTATGAGCTAAATGTTCTTTTAAATCTTGTTTTAATCTTTCTTTTTGTTCATCATTTTTCCAACCCCAAATCTTATCAACATACCATTTAAAGTTTTGCTTTTTTAATTCAAATAAAAAGTCAAAATCATCTAATGTGCAATTTCTAAAAGAATATTTCATACTAGAACCTACTCCTCTCCTATAAATCTAATAACTTACATTGTTCTTTATACCATGCTGGAGTACATATCATAATTATTTTGCAATTTCCATCCCAATAGTAAGTTTCTTCTTTTTCTATTAAAATTACATCTCCTTGTTCAAAATTTATACTTTCATCTTTTTTATTAAGAGATCCTTTTCCCTCTAGTATATAACATATTTCTTTGCACTTTTCATTAGTACAATATCCTTTTTCTGGATATCTACCATTAATTGTATTTATACAAAAATCGATATCTTTATCATTTAAATTTATTGAATATTCTAATAGTTTGCTTGTATCACTATTTTTTATTGTTTGTGCCTCACTAGATTTTACTATTTTCATTTCTTCTATTAAACCTTTCTATAAATTATTTTTCCATTTCCCAACTTTTAAAATAAATACATTCATTATTATCATTGAATTTTATTTCATATATACCATCAAATTCTGTAACATCTCTTTAAAATATCCAATTTACAATTACTATATTATTATCTATTGCTAGAATTTTAAATTCTAACTTCTTTATATCTTGATTGTTAATATTCTTCCATTCTTTTGCAATTTCTTCATATTTAGTATAAGGTATTAAAAATGGTGTTTCTTGATAAAAGTTTGTATTAGTAAATAATGATGCTGCTTTATTAGAATCTTTATTTAACCAAGATTCCTTTAGAATATCTAACCAATTTTCTATATATTTTCTATCCATAATATTTTCTCCTACAATTAAGAGCCTACAACATTTTGTGATTTATTTTCTAATATTGAAATAGTATTATTACACCACAAATCTACTAATCTATCTATTGATTCTTTTGTATAAAATGAATATGGTGCAGTTGCCATTACATTTCCTTTATAATCATTTAATGTTTTATCATCATATATTTCAAATGCGTAACCTATTTCATTGTTCTCTGCTTTTTCTAACATTAATTTATGATTATAGATTTCTATAGGATTGATTATAATATTTATTATACTGTTTCCATTCATCATTTCAATTCGACTATCTGTAATAATTTTTCTTGTTTCTTCATTTGTTGCAAATGCAGGAATAATAAAGTCAGCTTTCTCAAAAATTTCATCAATTTCAACTCTTTTATATTTATTTTCTTTAGGATTTTTACTCCAATACATAACTTTCATTCCTAAATTATTGCAAAGCTCTGCAACTCTTGTACCAATCGTTCCTAAACCTATTATACCAACTGTTTTGTTTCTTATTTCTGTATTTAACATTTCATGATTGTATTCCATTTTATAATTTGTTTTTATTTGAATTGGTAGTTTCTTTGCTAAACACATCATTAAGAAAATAGCATATTCTGCAACAGAATCAGTAGAATATTTTGGAGTATGTGTTACTATTATTCTATTATCTTTACAATATTGCCAATCAATCCAATCAAAAGCAGTTGTATTTATACATATTGCCTTTAAATTTTCAATTTTACTTATATGTTCTTTCCTTAAATTCCACTTATACCATTCTGGATCAGCCATTAAGATCTTTTCCGTATTATCTTGTAAATATTGTGCTTTGTCTAAATCAAAATAACTCTCTAAAAATATTAGCTTTCCATATTGCTCTAATTCCTTAATTTGTTTTTCTGTAAAAAATGTTCTTTCATAAGTTATATAAATATTCATAAAACTCATCTCCATTTCAATTTATTTTATTATTCCACCAGAACAATGAAGCTCATATATTAAATTATTATCTTTATATACTTGCTCAATACCATCAAAGTTTTCTATTGTTCCATTTGTTTTAAAAGTATAGATATATCCATTATTTTCAAACTTAATTGGTCCTCTTGCTGGAATTATATTTCTATCTTCGCCAACTTTCATTAGTGCTGGTCTTAATGCGTTATCCATTGCTTCTTCGCCTAGTGCATCATCATAAGTTATACCATAATAATTCATTCCCCATATTGGCTTATTATCATCACAATATACAACTTCCTCACCCATAAATTTAATTCCACCAAAATATGTATCGTGATATGTATATTTTTTATTATCAATTATTTCTTCATAATTATAGTCTGATGATCCAACTCTACTTTCTACAACCTTTTCAATTGCACTATTAGCATAAGTGGATTTCTTTGCCCTAATCAAAAAATCAATAAATGTATTATCTATAATATTTCCTGCATAATAAGTTTCTGCATAAAAACTATTATCTCTTAACATTTTGTCGATAGATTCAAATTCACATTCTGCAAATTCACAACATAATTTCAATATTTCTTTTTCATTATCATTATTTAGAACATATTTCTTTATATCGCCATTTTTGAATTTAAAGATAAATACCTTATCTTTACCTAGATATTCATTCCAAAATCCATTTTCAAGTGTTTCACATATATATTTTTCAAACAATTCAATTTTGTTATCATCAAATAGAACTCCATAATTATTCCCAAATGATTTTATTTTAAAATTATCTTGTTTAAGTGCATCAATATTATTGATTCCCATTACATAACTGTAGTTCATATACTATTTCTCCAATTTCATTGCATTATTTATAATCTCTTTTTGACTTTCAAAATTTGCTTTTGTTACTGGTATTCTTGCATACATGTCAGTTCCTAAAAAGTAATTTAATATATCAAATGATTTTAATGTTTCTTCTGTTCCACTACCACTACCTCCTGCACAAGCAATGCAAACGATTTTCTTTCTTTTTATTTTTGAATCATCATTAAAAGCATCACATCTTTTTAATCTGTCAAAGAATGTTTTTGCTGATTCACTCATTTCGTGAAAATATACTGGAGTAATAAATACATAAGCATCAAAATTTTCCATATATTTATAAATTTCATTAAAATCGTCTTTTTGTATGCAGATATGTTTATCTAAACAAATTCCCCATCCTCTTTTACCACATGCAATACATTTCTTTATATTCTTTTTATTTATACAAATATGTTCTACCTCATTTCCTAGATTTCTCAATTCTTTTTCACATTCTTGAGCGCAAGAAAAAGTTAATCCAATTTTATTTGGTATAAAACTATCTTCATTTACTTGATTACTAATGAAACTTAATATTAAAACTTTCATTTTAAAATTCCCTATTTGTTCTTGCCATCATTTTACTATAGATTTGATAAAAAATAAAGAATATAACAAATAAAATGCTATAACTCTATTCTCTCCTGTTTCTTTATCTACTTCTAATATATTCTATTGCAGGATTACTCCTCATATAAAAAGGTATTCCATTCTCCTTACAAAATTGAGTTACCTTTTCAACTATTTCTTTTGCTTCATAACATTTCCATACTTTATCATTATTGTCAAAATCCATTATTTTCTCTACAAATTGTACTTTTTTCATATCAAAATCTTTACATACATCATTAATAAGTTTTTCATCTGCATACCATGTTTCTCCTAGTACTGCATCCACATAATTTTTAGATCTTTTTATTATTTCTATATATTCATCTGAAGTAATTATAGGCAAAAATGGTCTAGTGGCTAATATCGTATATAATCCATTTTCTTTTAACTTTTTTAACATTTCTATTCTTTCTTCTGGACTTGGAATTGGAGCTGGTTCTATATAGTTTGCTGAATATAATCTAGAAATACTAATACTCACAATCAATTTATGATTTTTGTTTTTCATATAATCATTAATATTTTTTAATTTTTTTAAATTATCGTCATTAAATGTTGTTCTAGTTGTAAATGTTATATCTACATCTATAAATTCAGATATTCTTTTTATTAATTCTATAGCTTTATCAGTTCTAGGCGGAGCAAAGCTATCTGTATCTCCTGAAATATAAACAATATTATATTTTTCTTTATTTTTCTCTAGAAATTCTATTATATTATCTATTTCTAATTTCTTATATTTCATAAAACCACTTTTAACATAGCAAAAAGCACAACTATATGGACAATATTTTTTATCAGTTAGTGGTCCTAATGATATCATTGCTCTATTATTTCCAATATAAAATGCATTTTCTAGGCTTCTCATAATTATCTCCTAACATTTAATATTACTTCTATATCCACTATTCAATTCAATTGTTCTTCCTTCTATAGTAGATTCCTTAATTGCATCTAATATTTTTTGATTTTCTATTGCATCATCTATTTTTGATGCATTTTTTAACAAATTTTCATTACTTTTTTCTATTGCAGATAACAGTGGCTTCGCATAATAAATAAATGAACCACTAAATATTGATACCTTATTTTCTTGTTCTTCTTTTGTTACACCTTCTATTTTAATTTTATGCTTTATTCCTTTTTCTTTTATAAAATATACTATTAATTTGTTTTCTAAATCAAAATGTAACTCTCCATTTTCGCCATATATTTGAAAATTGAATTCATTTTTTCCAATCGCACTACATGTAGCTGAACAATTTACAGTAATATTATCTTCAAAATTCAAATTAGCATCAAAGAATGAACATGCAGTAACATCTTTTATATTTCCATTACTATCTAACCTTTTAGGAATTACAACATCCATATTGCCTTTTACTGTTAATATTTCTTTTTTTAACCAAAATCTTAGTAAATCTATCAAATGGCTTCCCATTGCAAGCCTTACTCCGCCACCTTCTTTTTCTTCTAAACTCCAAGTCCACTTCATATCCTTATTAGAAAATCCTGTACTTTGTTGATGTATATTCATATAATAAATTCTACCTAATAATCCTTGTTCTATTATTTCTTTTACTTTTAATAAATATGGGTTAAATCTTAATTGATGATTTATAATATTAATTTTATCACTATTATAAATCATTTGCTTTAATTCATTTGCTTCTTCTATTGTCATAGTAGCTGGCTTTTCTAATATCATATTCTTATTAGCGTTTATGCAATACTTAGCATATTCATAATGATATTTATTTGGTGCTGTAATACAAATTAAATCTAAATTTTCTAAATCAATTAATTCTTTATAATCTTTACAAGCTATTTTTATATCATTTTCTTTTGCAAACTTTTCTGCTCTTTCTTTACTACTACCACAAATTGCTATTACATTTGCATTTTCTAATTTTTTAAACGTATTAAAATATGTTCTTATTCCAACTCCAGTTCCGGATTATTCCAATATTAACCATTATGTACCTCCATTCTTGATTTATATACATATTAATTGTTCATAATCTTATCATAAGTTTACAGATTTTACAATAAATTGAAAAAATAAAAAATATATAAGTAGATTACAGTTTTCATAATTTACTCATATATTTTTTATACTTCAAATATGCTCGCTTTCAATATTATTTTTTAATGCAAGTATCCAGAGTAATATTGTGTGAGAAAACAAATTTTAAACACATCTACTCTAAGCTTTCTAATAAAGTGCTAATTCCATCTTTAAACCCTGTAATATAAAATTGTTCATATAAACTATAATCATTTATATGATTTTCTCTTTCTAATAGTTTTCTTTCTTTTAACTTTTGAATGATGTCATTTCTAATATCTTCTGGCAATTTTCCTAATTCATCTAAACTTATTGTATTATCTCTTTCTATCATATCAGTAATTTCATCTTTTCGAAATAAATACATTTGTTTAATGACATTTCTTAGTTCATATTTTCCTTTATTCTCTTTTACTAACAAAATTACTTTCCTCCTTCCTCTAAGGTTTGTATGATATTAACTCTGTTCTAATACTTTGTCAACAGTACTTTTAATTATTTTTTCATACACAAAAAATATATCTTTTTTATTTGCACCCTTGAAATTTCTGAGCAGAAAAAATGATGTATTATCCCCATTGTTTTTAAAATAATACATCCTAATTGAACCCCATCATTCCTTCGCTTTCAATTATGATAGTCTAGTATGTAGATTTAATTAATCTACTGCAGGTGCTGTTTTTTCAAACTTTGTGCATCCTTGCCCACACTTTTTACACCTACATATCCCTCTACAAGTTTTGCCTCCTGAAACTCTTTATTTTATTGTGAGTATATGTTACAAAATCTCACTTACGCATTTTGTATAAATAAACTGTTTATACTCATACGAATGAATTTTATAGCATCGGCTCATAACACCTATCACTTTATTATTTTACAACGAGTTTATGGCATCTCTCGTTGCGCAAAAAAAACATTCGTATTTTCACGAATGCTTTTTTTGCGTCTTAATATTTATTTAGTTATTCATTTCGATACATTTCTCCTATTGTATAAAAGTCATATAAATCTTGTTTTGACATATTTTCTGTATCTCTATTAATATAATAGTTTGCTTTTTTACGAGCATTGTTCAACATTTGTATAAAATCTTTATGCATTTCATCACCTAATAATCTATGGAGAACTTCTCCTGTTAAATATGTATTAATAGCACTTGTTCTTAAATTCTTTGCATTTATTTTTCTTTGTGTTTTTATAAATGGATCTAATTTTGCATCTATCATATTATCTAGTTCTTTTATAATAAAATCCATATTGTCCTTATACATTTGAATGTCTAATTCTTTATCAATTCCATTTCTTATAACATCCGCTTCGTATATTCCTTGTTTTGTTGCAAGTTTTTCTAGCATGTCTTTTTTATACTTTGGAATTCTTACTATAATTGGAATTAGTTTTTCTTTTTCCTTTTGTTCTTTCAAATTTCTCCTTTCTTTCTCCTACAGCGAGAATCAAAATTGTCCTCAGACAATTTTGCAGGATCAGGGCGATATCTCCTCGCCAATAACAGCCTAAAAGCGTGGTTTTTAGCGAGATACACATTTTTTTATTAGATGTCTATTCGATATCTCTAATATTCACCTTTTGCTAATTCTTTAATATAAAATAAAAAGAACACCAAATAATGTTTTCACACTATTTTGAGTTCTTTTCGTTTTATATTAAATTCTCAAAATTTCTTTGACTATAATATATTCTTCTTATTTCCATTACATTATTTTTTACGACATAAAATATTGTATAGTTCTTTACATTTATTTTATAATATTTTGTTTCTCCATTTTTGATTATTTTAAAAACTTCATATGACTCTGGAGAATTACTTCTTATCTCAATTTGCTTTATAACTTCATTATAAAAATTATCTGCTGCAATTTTATTTTTTAGTTCATATGTAATGTAATATAAAATATTATTAAATTGTGAAATAAATGTTGGAAGATATCTTATTTCATATTTTTTATTTGCCATCAATTATCCTCCTTGCCATTTGTTTCATTTCTTCATGAGAATAACATTTAGTATTAGGATTATTAGCTTCTTCCTCTGCTTCTTCTAAAGCTTTATCAATATCTATTACTCCAAATCTGGCTTCTAGAGCTTTTTCTTTGTCTAATACTTTTAACATTTCTGCATATTTTTCTAAACTCAATACTACCATTGAACCATATCCATTTTTGGTCAAATAAACTGCTTCATCTTCTTTTAAAACTAAGTCCTCTATTTCTGGATATTTATTTCTTAAATCTGACACTGGTCTTATATTAATCATAATTCACACTCTCCTTTATAATTACTATCAATATTTTATCATTATTTTATCTTAAAATCAATCATTTATACAAAATAATTCCTATTTCTCCAATATTAATTGTTATTAAAAAAGAACACCTGGTGCTCCTTATAAATTATTTACTAATTTTTCTATGAATATTCTTCTATAAGTTTTAATATTTCTTCTGCTAATTATCTAATGTTATTTTAATGTTTTGAACTTAAATTTTCATTAGGTTAAAAATATTTCTAATCTATCACTATGAGCTAAAGTCCAGTATTAACAGGTAATTGCTAACTTTTATTTATTCTTTATTAAAATTGGAAATTACGAAAGACGATAGGTGAAAGTTTAATTAACTTCCACCTTTTTGTTTTCAAAAAATAATGTAGATTTTTTCTACACTCATCATATATTCTATTGCTATTAAAGCCTTATCTATCCTGTATTATCTTTAAGTACCTTATCATTTTGTAAAATTTCTTCTATTTCAATAAACTCATCTATGTTTTCATTTATTGTATTTAGTGGTGCAAAGTTGAATGAAATAAAAACATTTTTATCTTTGTCTATTTCTACTTTATCTATCAATCTAAATAAACACGATTTATCAATTTCTTTCATCTCTAGAAACTCATTTATAGCTTTATTCATTTGTTCTTCATCATTCTTATTCTTACTACTTTGTTGTCCTTGTAATGCTTGAAATCTATCTGTTAATTCACTCTTTTCATTTGTTAGTTTCTCTCTTTCATTAACAAACTTCGCAGATATTCTTGTAAAATCAATATCAGTCAATATGCCATTTAATTTATCATTATATAAACTATCTAAATTTTTATTAGTATTAGATACTTTAATGTCTATTGCTTCAATTTGTTTTTTTACAGATGTTACTAAATCAATCGATTTGTCTTTTACTTTTTTATAAGTTTCTTCTAACATAGTACGATTAGCATATATTCTACATACTTGCTTTACTATTTCTAATATTTTCTTTTCAAACTTTGGATAATTCAAATTTCGTACATAACAACTTCTTTTTTGATAGCCTGTATCTACTATATATGGAATCTTTGGATGATTACTGTTATGATTTACTTTTAATACAATTTGCATTTGCCAACCGACAATGTTTACAATAAATCAATCCTCGCAATAAATAATCATATTGTTTTACCACTTTTTTGGCTCTTTCTTTATGTATTATTTGAGATTTTTCAAATATATCTTTATCAATAATTGCCTCATGCGTATTATTAACTCTTATATGTCTTTCTTTTTCCACTTTACGGAGTTTCTTTACTTTATATGAAACCACAGACACTTTATTTTGAACTGTATTGCCTATATAAACTTCATTTCTTAACATATCACATATAGTAGTTGCATTCCAAAAATAATTGGATTTTTCTTCATTTTGAACAATACCAATCTTTCTATACCCTGATGGACTTAAATAATGATTTTTATTTAAGTATTCAACAATTAACTTACTTCCAGTTCCATTTACATACATATCAAATATTTTTCTAACAACATCTGCAACATTATTATCAATTACTAACTTATTTTTATTAGTTAAATCTTTTTTATATCCGGTATGCTGGTGTGCTACATAAGTACTCTCCCTGCTTTTGTTTTTCCTTAAAAACACTTCTTATCTTCTTTGATATATCCTTTGCATACATATCATTTAGAATAGCTTTAAATGGTGTAATATCATTATTTACTGTTTCGCTATATGTATCTATTCCATCAAGTATTGAAACATACCTTACCTGTTTTTCTGGAAAGTAGTTTTCTATGTAATAACCTGTTTTTATATAATCTCTACCAAGCCTAGATAAATCTTTTGTTATTACCATATTAATTTTTTGATTTTCAATATCTGCAATTAATCTGTTAAACTCTGGTCTATCAAATGTAGTTCCGTGAAACTCCATCATCTACATATTCATCTACAATATTTAGGTTTTGCTCTTTTAAGTATCTTTCAATTATTTTTCTTTGATTTCCAATACTCTCACTTTCTTGTTTGTCGCCATCTTCACGAGATAATCTAATATACATACCGAACTTTGTAATTTTTAGTTATTAGTTTAAACATTTCACTCCTTCCCATAAAAATATTTACAGTACTATTATCATAACGTGGTCTTTATATTTTGTCAGCTCTTTTTTCAATATTTTTATTATTCGTTTTCTTTTCAGTAAAATCGTAAAACATTTTACAAATAACTCTATCAATAGGTTGTTTTGCTTTATTAAATTTACAGTATATTTTTATATCTTCTTTTTCCAAAACATACACCTCTTAATAATGTTTATTAAAATTTAAGTATGATATGCGTATAATGATAATTTTTCTATTTACATATCAAACTTAAATAATTTATAAAGAGTATACTTTGTTTTTAAAAATTTTTATTATAATGGGTACAAAAAAAGATGAAACTTTTTGAAATTTCATCTTTTAAAATCAAAAAAGCATTTTTTGATTCCGAACTAATCCATACTTAAAAATCTTTAATTTTTTATTTATAATTATATTCAATATTTAGAGGAGCATTTTTAATGCCCAAAGTTCGCCAGCTTGGTGTTTTGACACCCTTTTTGCTGTTTAGGAGAAAACCTCCTAATACCTTTTTAGCCCGCTGGGAGACATTTTTTTATTCCAATAATTGCTTTAATATGTTATCAATATCTGGAAAAATAATATTTTTCATACCATGATTATATAAATTTAATACCTTATTTGCTTTACTTATTATTTCATTTTGTAACTTATTTGATAATGTAATTGCAACCTTATTTTTTATGTATTGACTTTCTATATACTCCTCTGTTACTGGAAACATATTTTGTATTAAAAATGTACTATATGTATTTGCAACATATCCAAAAACTATTGTATCTATTGATGGATTTTTTCCTAATTTTATTTGTTTTTGAATTTTATTTTCATATATTTTTTTATATTTATCAATTTTAGTACTAACTGGAATGAACCATATAATTTTATCATTTTCTTTACTTTTAAAACAAAAATAACATGGTCTTTTAATTCCATTTTCTTTATTTCTCATTAATTCTTGATCATTTATAATATCAAAAAAATCATCTTTTACAAAATAAAAATAACCTACATCTATTTGCATATTTTTTGCTCCTTATATTAGTTAAGGCTTACCTCTTTTGGTAAGCCCTATTAAAATTTATTCACTCTCTCATTTATACCTCGCTAAAGAGGCAGCGACAAACACATTTATTCACTCTCTCATTTATACCTCGCCAAAGGGGCGGCGACAAACACATTTATTAAAAACAATGATGTTCTTAATTATTATATTTATAATACCACAAAATATGCTACATGTCAAACAGTATTTCATTTTAACAGTAATAACGAATAAAAAATTTTTTCTTAGAGAATAGGTACTTTTGAGATTGTTTTTCAGTACATTCTTCGCAATCCAGCATTTTCAACGCTTTTAGCCTTCTCTTTTTTATTCAAAATAGCTCAAAAAGTCCCTAT
>CAQPRV010000081.1 GCA_948857205.1 uncultured Clostridia bacterium | reverse complement strand
TGTAGACATCGACAGTCTTGTCGTCATACTTCACGACACTGTCCTTCACGATACGTGCATCACGATTTTTTTAATTCAATCTTATTTTCCATCTACCCTATATCCAATCCCTTTTATGGTTATTATTATATCTTGTTTTATTTTTTCTCTCGTTCTTTTCATGTAGACTGTAACTGTATTGTCATTTACGTCATTTCCAGTCCACTCCCATATTTTTTCTATTATTTCGTCTCTTGTTACTACTTTATTTAGGTTTGAAAATAGCAAGTGTAGTATTTTTAGTTCTATACTACTTAAGTCTATTTTTTCGTTATTGTTATATACTTCCATTTTGTCCATATCGAATTCTATGTCTTTTACCTTTATTTTTTGATTTTTTCCTCTTTTATTTTTTATTCGTTAGAACTGTCATTTTAACTTTCCATAATACATATCACTAAATATTCCACCCTTTTCAATCAATTCATCATATTTTCCCTTTTCTTCTATTTTCCCTTTGTTTAAAACTATAATTTCATCACAATTTTTTAATGTAGTTAATCTATGTGCAATTGATATAATAGTAGTATTATTTTCTTTTTGCAATTTTTCTATTTCTGTTTGAATATGTTTTTCTGATGTATTATCTAATGCTGATGTTGCTTCATCTAATATTAAAATTTTAGGCTTTCTTAAAAATATTCTAGCAATTGCTATTCTTTGTCTTTGACCTCCTGATAAGTTATTTCCTCCTTCTGATATGATTGAATTAAACTTATCTGGTAGTTCACTTATGTAGTCATAGATATATGCTTTCTTTGCAGCTTCAATAACTTCATCTATTGAAACATCTCTATCAATTCCATAACATATATTTTCATATATTGTTCCTGCTATTAAAAACGGACTTTGTGGAACTAAAGCAATTATTTCAGATATATCTTTTCTGTTTAAAGTATTTATATCTTTAGAATCTATTATTACATTTCCATATCCTTTTTCTAATTTACATATTGCCTTGATAAGTGATGACTTTCCACACCCGCTTGGCCCTGCTATTCCTAAAAAGCTCCCTTTATTTATAGATAAACTAAATTTATCTAATATTATTTTATCTTTGTGTTCATTATAATAAAACATTAAATTTTGTATATCTATAATTGGCTCTATATTAATTTCTTCCTTTTTATCTGATATTTCACTATATGAAAAATCATTAGGTATTTCTACCATTTTAAAGAAATCTGTAGCAAGTACTGTACATTCAGATAACTCATCAAATATTCTATGCAATTCTTCTAATGGTTTTATTAATTGATTAAAACATAAATATGCTGTTAATACTGCTCCTACAGATATTATATCTTTCGTTGCTAAATATGTTGAAATTCCAATTATTAAAACTGTAAAAAATGCTTGATTAACAAATTTTAAGCAGTCATATAAAGCCATTGCTTTATGATGTTTCATTTCCTTTTTTCTTAAAAATTCCGATTTATTACCAAATCTATTAGTCTCAAAATCCACACTATCACTGATTCTTATAACTTCTATCCCATTTATTAATTCAACAATAGTTCCATCCATTTGTGATTTACTTTCTAAAAGTTCCACCCTTATACCCTTTTGGCTATTTATTTGTTTTAATACTATAAATATTCCAATTGGTATTACAAACATCATTGGCAAAGCTAATATAAATGGCAAAGTTAGAAATATTGTTATAATTGCAGCAATACTATTAAATATTGCTGGTGCAAAATCCATAAATAACAATTTTTCTAATTTTACAGTTCCTTCTAAACATCTATTCATTCTTCCATGTATATTTCCAGTCATATTTTCTCTAAAATATGAAAGTGGTGCCATAAGTAAAGATTTTATTACCATTCCTCTTGCTTGTTTTTCTGTTCTTGTTGCAGTATCTTCTACCATAACTCTTCTAGCTATTTTAATAACTTCGTTTGCAACATTTACAACTAATATTAAAATTAAAAATGGTATAACTTTTGAAAATGATATTTCACTTTTTGTTAATATATCATCTGTTAACCATCCAATTGCTTTAGGAGTTATCTGTGTTAAACCAGCAGAAACAATCATAATAAACACGATGATGACAAACGATACTTTTTGTTTTTTAGTTAAAATTTTATATTTTATCATATTTTCCCCTTTTTTGCAAAAAATCTAAATACTTTCTCCTGTAAATATTTTTATATTTCCTATATGGAAGTTAATCAATCTCACAGGTGTAGATTTAAATTTACAATTTCCAGCTCGGATGGGAACAAGCAAAAGAAGTAAAATACTCACAAGGATTTACTCGGACCTGCACCAAGAGACTTTGTAGGATATGGTCCTTTAACAGAACCAGAATCTTTAGCAATTTATAATTTTACTTTATCACATGATTTTAGATTGATTATTTCATATCATACACAAGGTCAAGAAATATATTGGAACTTTCAAAATATAAATCCACCTAATGGTTATGATATTGGTCAACATTTTGCTAATTCAAGTGGGTATTTACTAACAGATGTTCCATACAATTCCAGTTTTGCAGGATATAAAGATTGGTTTATACAAAATTATAATAGACCAGGATATACAATTGAAGCAGGTATTGGCGAAAATCCTCTCCCTATTTCTCAATTTAACGAAATTTATAGAGATAATTTAGGTATTTTAATTTTAGGTGCTATATTATAAAATTGTATATTAATACACAAAAGATCTAATATATTTGGTTTATATATTAGATCTTCCATTTATCTTTTATTATTCTGTTTATCTTCTTGTATATATACAATATAACTTGGCTCCATAAAGAAATCTCGTTACTTCATCTTTATAGTACATTTCATCAATAGAATATGATTGATTTGAACTAAATCCAATGATTTTTTCTCATTTGTTAGGCAAATCACCATTTGATAGCTGATTTATATTAAATTTTGACATTTTAAATTTGCCATCTCCAATTTTTTAATTAACCCAATATTTAATCAAAATCATTTTTTACTATTTATATCCAGATCTAATTTTATTTCATAATCCATTTAATCAAGTCTAAATTTGAAGCTTCTAACAACATTTCATGTTTAGGCATTACTCTAAAAGTATAACCATAGTTTCCACCAGTTGTTAACTGAATTTTTGAAGTAAAATAATAAAATTTACTATCATCATCTCTATCTGTTAATTCCATTGGAATTATTGTAACATCTTCTACTACACCATTATCTAAGATTTTACCATAATAAACTTCTACAGTTATATTATCAACGTCAATATTTGGTAGCTCTACTTCACATGCAACATCAATATTGTTTCCTGCATCAATAGTAATATTATCCATATTATCAACCTGAGTAATCTTAATATCTTTCCAGTTCATAAACAAATCTTTTTTCCAACTATTAAATGATGCAACATTATCAACATCTGAATAATATTTTTTTGTTAAATTACATAATGGAATATATAATTTGTTAGTATAATCTACCAACATTCTTGATGTACTATAATTTCCTCCTGTTGTTATAATGGAATTTTTCATTAATTTTAGCCACTTTTTAGACATACCATTAAGTTCTTTTTCATAATATGCTGGTATAATTTTATCTTCTAAAGTGCGATACATACTTTGGCTATCTGCCATATCTTGTGCTTCATAAGAATTATATTCTGCATTTGTTCCAATTGTCCATCCATTATCTCCTGTATATCCTTCTGCCCACCATCCATCTAGTACACTAAAGTTAATTACACCATTTACAGATGCCTTTTGCCCACTTGTTCCTGATGCTTCCATTGGTCTCCTTGGGTTATTTAACCACACATCTACTCCACTTATTAAATATCTTGACATTGCTATATTATAATTTTCTAATAAAAAAATCTTTCCTTTAAATTGTGGCATCATTGAAATATCATGTATGTATTTTATTAAATCTTGTCCTTCTTTGTCTGCTGGATGGGCTTTTCCTGCAAATATTAATTGTACTGGTTTATCTTGATTATTTAAAATTTGCGTAATTCTTTCTAAGTCTTTGAATATTAGGGTTGCTCTTTTATAGGTTGCGAATCTTCTTGCAAATCCTATTGTTAATGCATTTGGATTTAGTTTTGAAACAATTTCATTTATTTCTTCATAACCATATCCTGAGCGTCTTAGCCTTTCTGTTGTACTGTCTTTTACTAATTTTAGTAATTTTGTTTTAATATCCTTATGCACTTCCCACAATTTTTCATCTGGAATATCTTTTATCTTTTCCCATGTGCTATTTTTATAAATGTTATCTTGCCAATATGGCATTAGGTATTTATTATATAATTGTTTCATTTTTGGTGCAAGCCATGAACAAGTATGTATACCATTTGTTACATACCCTATAGGTGATTCATTTGCTGCAATGTTTGGCCATATTTCTCCGAATAATTCTCTTGATACTGCTCCATGTAATTTACTAACTCCATTTTTCTTTCCTGCAATTTTTAAGGCTAAAATCCCCATGTTAAATCCTGCTTCTAATTCATTACATGGTTTCATTCCTAATTTTAGAAATTCTTCTCTTGTTAGTCCTAGTCTTGGCCAAAAATCCTTAAAATATTTTTCTACTAAATCAAGTGGAAATATATCATTTCCAGCTGGTACTGGTGTATGTGTTGTAAATACTGTTTTTGAGCTTGCTATGTCTCTTGCAACTTCAAAAGATACTTGACTTTCTTTTATTATATTTTTTATTATTTCTAAATTTAAAAAGGCTGAATGTCCTTCATTCATATGGTATACTGTAGGTTTAAGTTTTAGATATTTTGTTAATAAACTTACTCCTGCTTGACCAAGTATAATTTCTTGACGTATCCTCATTTCTTGATCTCCACCATATAACTTTAATGTAACATTTCTATCTTCTTCGTTATTTTTTTCTATGTCAGAATCTAATAAGTATAATTTTATTCTTCCAACATTTATTTGCCATACCTTTAGATATAATCTTCTTTTTGGAAATTTTACATAAATTATTAGGTCCTCTCCATTTTCGTCTTTTACTGGATTTATTGGCATATTTTCTAATTCTATATTATGATATTCTGTTTCTTGTCCTCCATATCCATTTATTTTTTGATGAAAATATCCATTTTTATATAATAAGCCTACTGCTACTAAAGGAATTCCTAAATCACTTGCTGATTTTAAATGATCCCCTGATAAGATTCCAAGTCCACCAGAATATATTGGTATGGTTTCATCTAAACCATACTCTGCTGAGAAATATGCAATTAAATCTTCTCTATTCTTTGGATATTTATTATGAAACCATGTATTTTTGCTATTTATATAATCTTCAAAGTCTTCAACAATTTTGTCATATTCTTTTAAAAATACTGGGTCTTTTGAAACTTTTTCTAGTTTTTCTTGTGATACTTGTTTTAAAAATTTTACTGGATTTTTGTTTGATTGTTCCCATAAATCTAAATCTATTTTTTGAAATAGTCTTAGAAATTCTGTATTCCAAGACCACCATAAATTGTTTGATATTTTTGATAATTTTTCTATTCTCTTTGGTAATTGTGGATTGACTGTAATTCTGTTAAATACATACATTTTTAATCTTTCCTCCTCTGTATTTTTCTTACTTTTTCCTTTTGTAAATTGATGATTATATTATCTATTAAATAGTTAGTTTTGTCAAATGTTTTTTCAAAAATTTTATTCTAAGGAATTAAAAAGTTTATGTTAATAATAATTCTAAATTTCAACATCTGTTTTATCATAATGTTCTGGACTTAACCCTACTCTACTTTTCATATATAAGGATATCATAAAAACAAATATAGCTAAAATTATACCCATAAATAAGCTTGCATATCTAATATTTATGAAGTTTAAAATAACAGAAGCAATATATGAAACTAACATCCTAACTAAATTATCTATAATAGAATTTACAGAATAAATTTGAGTTAAAGTATTTGCTTTCATAAAATTAGACATATATCTTTTTTTTATAATTTGATAAACTCCCTTTAATATATAAATAAAAGTACTTGAAACAATTATTATTAAAGCTTGTATTCTATAATCTATTGGAAGTAAAGTTATAATTCCCCATATAATCATAGCTACACATATTGTTAATGCAATTCTAGTTAATAGCGTATTAGAGTATTTCTTATTAAAATCGTTTGCTTTTGCTGAATATACTCCTTTGATTAATTCCATTAATGCACTTATTAAACCTATCATTCCAGCTGATACTCCAATATCTTTTAAAATAGCAGTGTTATATGTGGATTGAACACATAATAAAGCCCATATCATTGCAATCATACTAAGTAATGCCCTCAATCTTTTAGATTTGAAAATAAATAAAAAATTTTGTTTCATATTTTTAAATACTTTAACTTGTTCATTATTTTGTTCAATTTCTGGTTCTTCTACCTCTTTAAAATTTCTTGCAATTATAATAGTTATAACTAAACATAAAGTACATAAAAACATTGGTATATATGGATTAACTTCAAACAAAAATCCAGAAATCAAGGTTGTTATTGATTTAAAATACGAATATTTTGCATAACCTTTTCCATCTATTTTTGTAAAAATTTCTCCTTTTCTCTTAGTTTCAGGAATTGTAGAATTTAAAAAAGTAGTTTCTGTAACATTTTTTAGCCCAAAACCAATAGCACTAATTGCCTTAGCAAATATAAATATAACAAAATTATTTCCAAATACAATTAATAATAATTGTATTAAATTTAAAACATTTCCTAGCAAAAGACCTCTTTTTTTACCTATTTTATTAATTATAAATATTACTATAAACTGTGAGATAATAGAAAATATTGCATAAAAAGAATCTAATAACACTACATTAGCTACTGGTAATTCTTTAATTTGTGTAAAAAACAATAATTCTATTGCATAATAAAACATAAAATCTAATCCAAACATCTCATAAATTGGATATAATTTCATATTATTTTTTCTAATCTCTGCTTTTATCTTTTGCTCCATTTCTTACTCCATTATTTAAAATATCCTAAGTATATCATTATAAGTTACATATAGTGATAAGGCAATTAGGATAGAAAAACCTAATAATTGAATATTTATTTCTGTTTTTTCCTTTAATGGCTTTCTTCTTATAGCTTCAATAATTAATATTAAAATCTTTCCTCCATCAAGTGCTGGAATTGGTAAAAGATTTGTAATTCCAAGTGATAATGATATTAGTGCCATCATAGATATAAACTCTTGAATTCCACTTGTTTTAGCTACAGCTTCTGATATTCCAACAGGTCCCATCATTTGGTCTATTTTAACCTTTCCTGTAAATAATTGTTTTAAATTATCAACAATAGAAAACATAAATTCTTTTGTTGACATGCCCCCATTAATACATCTATTAATAAAGGTATCAGGTGCTTGTTTTAAATTTACTCCTAAATAATATTTAGAAACTATGTCTGGAACTAATTCTATCTCTATTTGTTCACTGTTTCTTTCAACTGTTAATAATATTTTATTAGATTTATTATAACTTATTAATTCTAAAGCTCGATGTGCATCTCCATCTATATTTTGATTATCTATTTTTATTAATTTATCATTTGAATGTACACCTTGTCTATCACTACTACTATTTTTTTCAACAGATACTATTTTACATTTATCATCTAAATACATTCCTGTTGCTTGGATTTTAACTTCTGTAGGTTTTGTATTATATTCTATAATCTCATTATTTCTTTGTATTTTTAAATATAGTTCATCCCCATTTACTTTCTCTAATATATTATTTAAATCATTTTTGCTATTAATCTTTTTGCCATCTATTTCTAAAATCTTATCTCCATTTTTAATTCCAATTTCTTGTGCTACATATCCATCTAATACATTTTCTACTTCATTTGATATATATGTTCCTGTACTTGCAGATAGTATAAAATAAATTAACATTCCAAATACTATATTTACTGTTGCTCCTGCTACAACAATAGCTATTCTCTTTGGAATACTTGCTTGAGAAAAAGAACGCTTATCTTCTGATCTTTGTTCTTCTCCTTCCATACTAACAAATCCTCCTAAAGGAAATAATCTTAATGCATATTTTGTTTCTTTTCCTTGCTTTCTCCAAATTGTTGGACCAAATCCAATTGCAAATTCGTTTACTTTTACTTTGCATAATTTAGCAACTGTAAAATGACCTAATTCATGTATTAGGATTAAAAAACCTAATAAAACAATAATTTTTATAGCAGATAATATAAATGTAATCAATTTAACCCTCCTTATTAAATAAAAGGACACATCTCATATTTTCTCATGTCCTTTTTTTATTTATAGTATTGTAAATAATGCATATGCAATTGGTGATAAAAATATTAAACTATCAATTCTATCTAACATTCCACCATGACCAGGTATTAAATTACTGTAATCTTTTATATCTACATATCTTTTAATACTAGAAGCTGAAAAATCACCTATTTGACCAACTAAACTTAATATTACTCCAATTATTGTTATACTTATATAAGATAAGTCCATTCCCCAATAATGATTTGCAAAATAAGTATATATTACCATCATTATTACTGCACCTAAAGTTCCCCCTATACATCCTTCTATTGTCTTTTTTGGACTTACTTTACTAAATTTATGTTTTCCTAAATATTTTCCTGTAAAATAAGCAAATATATCAGTTCCCCATGCTGCAAATAACGCATACCAAATTAAAATATTACCATTTTTCATTCCATTAATAAATGCTATAAACATTATAAAGAATACAACATAAAATATTCCTAAAAATGTATATGCTATGTCTTTAAAATTTGTTTTCATTTGTGTTGCTATAACTTGTGCAAATAGTATTATTAAAATTGTTGGTACTGATAGTGTTACAACCATATTTAAATTTTCTTGTGGTATAACATGTATAAAGGAGATACTTAAACAACTTAAATATCCAAGCCATTTTACTGGTTTAGAAACTTTTGATATTGCATTAAAATATTCACTCATACTTAATATTGCTATAATTGTTAAGGCTATATCTACTATATATTTATTTCCTATTAAAAAAATAGCTAATACAAATGGAAATCCTAATAATCCTGACATTAATCGTTTTATATCCATTATATTGTTCCTTTCTACATCTAATATAGTGTATTAAATAGAATATAATATAAATTTACTAATTTCCGCCAAATCTTCTTGTTCTTTTTTGATATTCTATGATTGCATTATCTAAATCTTCTTCCTTAAAGTCTGGCCAATATTTATCAATAAATAAAAATTCTGTATTTACTAATTGCCATGTTAAAAAATTACTTAATCTTAATTCTCCACTTGTTCTTATTAATAAATCTGGATCCGGTTGACCTTTTGTATATAGGTTATTAGAAATTAGTTCTTCTGTTATATCTTCACTTTGAATTTTTCCTTCTTTTATATCATTTGATATTGTCTTAAAAGCTCTTATTATTTCTTCTCTTCCCCCATAATTCAAGCATATATTAAAAGTAATTCCTGTATTATCTTTTGTTCTATCCATACAATTATTAATACTCTTTTGTAATTTTTCATTAAATGCTGATATGTCTCCTAAAATCTTTACTTTTATATTTTCTGTATTTGCTCTTTTAGAATAATCGTCTAAATAACCCTGAAGTAATCCCATTAGTGCATTTACTTCTTCTTCTGATCTTTTCCAGTTTTGTGTAGAAAATGCATATACAGTAATATGTTCAATTCCAATTTTATTTGCATATCTAACAATATCTTCTATTGTCTTTGCACCTGCTCTATGCCCAAAAATGGCTGGCTTTCCTTTTTGCTTAGCCCATCTTCTATTTCCATCCATAATAATTCCAATATGTTTTGGTATATAATTTTTATCAAATTCCAATTTCTTTCTCCCTTAATATTTTTATTTTATTCTATCTTTTAAATATATAGCAAATTCTCTTAAAAATCTTGATTTTTCACCATATATTTCTAATTCTTCTATTGCTTCTTTTGTTATTTTATCTAATATATCTTTTGCACCTTGAAGACCATATTCAGAAACATATGTACATTTTCCTGCTACTTTATCATTTCCTACTGGTTTTCCTAATATTTTTTCGTCTCCTTCTTCTGATAAAATATCATCTTTTATTTGAAATGCTAATCCAATTTTTTCTGAATAGTTTGTTAATCTTTGTAAATCTTCCTCGTTACAATTAGCTAATATTGCTCCCATTCTTACACAAATTTTCCAAAGAGCTCCTGTTTTATTATTATGGATGTATTCTAAACCTTCTTTAGAAATTTCTTTTTTTTCAAATTCTGTGTCTACATATTCTCCTGCAATCATTCTATCAACTGCTATTGTAAATTCTTTAAATATTTTAACTTTTCTTTTTATTTCTTCTATATCTTGTGTATTTTCTATATCTTTGCTTATTACCATATATGCATTATTTAATAATCCATCTCCAGCTAATATAGCTGTTGCTTCATTAAATTTTTTGTGATTTGTAGGTCTTCCTCTCCTAAAGTCATCATTATCAATTCCTGGTAAATCATCATGTATTAACGAAAAATTATGTATCATTTCAATTGCTATAGCATATGGCATACTTTTTTCTATATCTTCTTTGAAGATTTTATATGTCGCAAGTACTATTGAAGGTCTTAATCTTTTTGCTCCATTCATAAGACTATATTCCATTGATTGATTTAGTACTTTTTCTAAGCAATCTTCTTTCCTTACATGTGTCTCTAATTCATTATTTATCATTTGTTGATACATTTTTAATTCATCTTTAAATTCCATTATTTTCTCCTAATTATTTTCTTAAAATATAATGTTATACTGACATGACTTCTTTTTCTTTTTTATCTAATATACTTTCTATTTCTTCTATACTTTTATCTGTCATTTTTTGAATTTCATTTTCTGCTTGTTTTAATTCATCTTCTGTCATTTCGCTATCTTTTTGTTTTGATTTTGCTTCGTCTATTCCATCTCTTCTAATGTTTCTTATTACTACTTTTGCTTCTTCAGCCATTTTTTTGATATCTTTTACAATTTCTTTTCTTCTCTCTTCATTTAATTCAGGGAAAGCTAGTCTTATTACTTTTCCATCATTATTTGGATTAATTCCTATATCTGCTGAGATAATTGCTTTTTCTATTTCTTTTAATACACTTGCATCCCATGGTTGTATTACTATAAGCCTAGCTTCTGGTACTGATACTCCAGCTACTTGATTTATTGGTGTTGGCGTTCCATAGTAGTCTATTTTTACTTTATTTAGTATTGCAGGATTTGCTCTACCTGCTCTTACCTCTGATAATCTTTCGTTATATGCATTTATAGCTTTCTCCATCTTTTCTTTTAAATTTGTATAATCCATATTTTCTCTCCTATTCTTATTGAAGATTTTTTATCTTCATTTTTTATTATAATTTCTTAAACAGATTTATGACTTACTAATATATAATTTATTTGCACGTTTTTAAAGTGTTCTATCAAAATAAATGTATTACAAGCAAACTTCTATAAAATTTAAGTTCTGCCATACTTATCTAACTAACAATTGTACCTATTTTTTCTCCTTTAATAGCTTTAACAATATTTTCTGGATCTGCAATTCCAAATACAAGTAGTGGGATATTATTGTCTCTACACATAGCAGTGGCCGTTGAATCCATAACTTTTAAGTTTTTACTTAAAACATCTATATAGGTTATATTTTCATATTTCTCAGCTGTAGGATCTATTTTAGGATCTGCTGAATATACTGCATCTATAGCTTTTCCTAATAAGATTATATCTGCACTTATTTCAGATGCTCTTAGCACTGCTGCAGTATCTGTTGTAAAATATGGATGTCCTGTACCTCCTGCAAAAATTACAACTCTTCCTTTTTCTAGATGTCTTATTGCTCTTCTTTGTATAAATGGTTCAGCAATTTCTCTCATGTCTATAGCTGTTTGTAATCTAGCGTATACTCCTCTAGATTCCAAGGCATCTTGTAGTGCTAATCCATTCATTGATGTTGCTAGAACTCCCATATAGTCTGCTGTTGTTCTTTCCATTTGATGTCCATTTCTACCTCTCCAAAAGTTGCCTCCACCTACTACTATTGCTACTTGAACTCCCATATCTACTATTTCTTTTATTTTATCACAAATTTTTCCAACTACTTCTACATTTACTCCTGTTTTTTGTTCTCCTGCTAATGCTTCTCCACTTAATTTTAAAAGTACTCTTTTATATTTTGCTTCAGACAATTTATTCACGCTCCTTAATTTATATTTATTAAAAGTATTCTATCATATCAAACAAAAAAATAATAGCTTTTTTTTGAAATTATTAATTTTTTCTTAAAATATCACTATATAGTTAATTTTAATTTACATCTTTAGAATAAATTTTAACTTTTTTATTTAATCTTTCTGTTTTTCATATTTTATCTTCTACAAAAAGTTATCATACCATGATAGTTTTTTGTAGAAGATATAAAAATGAGACAATTTAGGATTTTCCCTATTGCCTCATTAAATTTTATTTTAATTGTTTCATAACTTCTTCTGCAAAGTTTTCTTCTTTTTTCTCGATTCCTTCACCTTTTTCAAATCTCGCAAATTCAACTACTTCGCTATTGTTTTCTTTTAATAATTGTGATACTTTTTTACTTGGATCTTTTACAAATTCTTGATCTACTAAACAAATTTCACTAAAGAATTTTCCAATTCTTCCTTCTACTATTTTTTCTGCTATTGCTTCTGGTTTTCCTTCATTCATTGTTTGAGCTTTAAGTATTTCTTTTTCTTTTTCTATTCTCTCTGCAGGTACTGATTGCTCATTTAGGTATTCTGGTCTTGCAGCTGCTATTTGCATACATATATCTTTTGCTACTTCTTTTGTTCCCTTTGACATATTTACTAAAACTGCAATTTTTCCATCTCCATGAATGTATTTTTCTACTAAACCTTGTGATTCGAATCTTGCAAATCTTCTAATGTTCATATTTTCTCCAATTGTAGCAATTTTTTCTACTAATACTTCATTTACTGTTTTTCCAGGTACTTCTATTGAATCTTGCTCTAATAGTTGCTCAACATCTACTGGATTTTTTTCTACTATTTGTTTTGCAACATTTATTACAAAGTTTTTAAATTCTTCGTTTTTGGCAACGAAGTCAGTTTCTGAGTTAACTTCTACAATTGCTCCTGTTTTTCCATCTTCTGATATATATGCTTCTACTATTCCTTCTGCTGCCACTCTTCCTGATTTTTTTGCAGCTTTTGCAATTCCTCTTTCTCTTAATAATTCAATTGCTTTTTCCATATCTCCATCAGTTTCTGTTAAAACTTTTTTGCAGTCCATCATTCCTGCTCCTGTTTTTTCTCTTAAATCTTTAACTTGTGTTGCTGTAACCATTTTAATTTCCTCCTAATCTTTTATTTTTATTAAGAAAATAAGTAGAGCAGAATAAGCTCTACTCTATTTTATTATTCTTCTGTAGTGTTTTCTACTACTTCTTCCATTGTTGTAGGCTCTTCTTCATTTAGTAATTGCTCTTCCATTTCTGGTTCAAAGCTTTCTCCTTGTCTTCCTTCAATTACTGCATTTGCTAATACATCTGCAATTAGTTTTACTGCTCTTATTGCATCGTCATTTCCTGGTATTGCATAATCTACTTCTTCTGGATTACAGTTTGTATCTACTAGTCCTACTACTGGAATTCCTAATTTTTTTGCTTCTAATACTGCTATTCTTTCATTCTTAGGATCTACTAGGAATATTACTCCTGGTAATTCTTCCATGTCTTTTATTCCACCTAGGTTTTTTTCTAATTTTTCCATTTCTTTTTTTAGTAATATTACTTCTTTTTTTGGTAATCTATTAAATGTTCCGTCTTGTTCCATTGTTTCTAAGTCTTTTAGTCTTTTTATTCTTAATTTTATTGTGTCAAAGTTTGTTAGCATTCCTCCTAACCACCTTTGATCAACATAGTACATTCCACATTTTATTGCAGCTTCTTTCATGCATTCTTGTGCTTGTTTTTTTGTTCCTACAAATAAAATTGTTTTTCCTTCTTCTGATTGTTCTTTGATAAAGCTATATGCTTCATCTAATTTTTTTGATGTTTTTTGTAAGTCTATGATGTGTATTCCATTTCTGGCTTGGAATATGTATTCTGCCATTTTAGGATCCCATCTTCTTGTTTGATGTCCAAAATGAACACCTGCTTCTAGTAATTGTTTCATTGCAACTACTGCCATTTTTTATTCCTCCCTTTTTTGTTTATTCTTCCACAAAGTTCTACATTTTTTAGGACCTCTTTATAGGCACTTCCCTTAAAACTCTCTTTGTGTGTTTTTTAACGTTTTTTATTATATCATAAAACTTGCATTAATTGCAAGCTTTTTACATTATTATTTTATAATTAGTTACAGACATTGTTACAGTTCAGTATATTGTTTTTGGCCTAAGCTTTCTAATCCCTACAAATCTTGATTTTTTAGTGAGTATTTATTTTATATAAGGGAAGAAAATATCTAAAATATTTATGAAAATTCGAATGCAACTGGAAAATATTTAGAAATTATTATCATATAAAATGAGGGATGTTCAAG
>CAQPRV010000080.1 GCA_948857205.1 uncultured Clostridia bacterium | reverse complement strand
ATCGCAGAAGAATACATTCATCTATAGGTTATAAAATACCATATGAACTAGAAAATCAAAAAATATGTTAGTATAACAAGACACTAACAAAAATATAAAAAAATTCTCAAAAAAAGTGTCCAAAAACTTGACATAGATCCAATGTATAGTGAATGTTATCATGAAAAGTTAGAAAGAGCTAAAAGAGCTATTAAAAAATATGGTTTGTTAGAACCATTTGAAGTTGAAAAAATATCAAATGGATACAAATTAATATCACATCCATTAAGATTTTATGCAGCAAAACAATTAAATTATAAAGCAGTTCCATGTCTAATTAGGAAACCAGAATATGAAATTATATTATATAAAACTCTAAAAAAATTGAACATGGGTTAATTAAAATTGGTACTTGGACTAGCTTAAAAAAGTCCAAGTATTTTTATATAAAAGATATAAAAAAGGAACCAATATAGTACCAAAAATAAAAGAAAAGTATCAAAAATAGGTACAAGAAATATAGAGTTATTGTCCTAGCAAGCAATGAATTTCGTCGGCTCGAAATTCTATATGGGGAAAATTCCCCAATCCCCTTTTTAATATGAAAGTGAGGTGAAAATTAGAATGGCAACAACAAGTTTATGGAAGATAGAAAGTAGAATAGATCATGTTGTAGATTATGCTACTGATAAAGATAAAACTAAAAATAAATATTATAACCAATTTAATAATTTCTCTAGTGTAAGAGATTTACTTTCGTATGCTACTAATCCAGATAAAACTGAAAAACAATTTTATACAACAGGAATTAATTGAAAAGTAGAAGATGCGGTTAAGCAAATGGAACTTGTAAAAACATTATATGGAAAAGAAGATAGAATACTTGCTTTTCATGGTTATCAATCTTTTGATAAAGGAGAAGTTACTCCAGAAATTGCTCATGAAATAGGAGTTAGACTTGCTGAAGAAATGTGGGGAGATAGATTTCAGGTTGTAGTATCAACCCATTTAAATACAGAGTATACTCATAATCATTTTGTAGTAAATTCTGTTTCATTTAAAGATGGACTTAAATACTATAGTAATTTAGCAAATACAGCTTTATTAAGAAAAACATCAGATGATTTATGTGATGAATATGGATTAAGAGTGCTAGAAGAAAAGACATGTAAATCTGGAATTAATTTTGAAAACTTTTATAAAAAATCTATTAGAGATTCAGATTATTATAAATTTGCAAAAGAAGATTTGGACTATGCAATAAAACATTCTTATACTCAAAAAGAATTTAATCAGTATTTATCATCAATGGGATATAGTTATTATTATAGAGCAAATAAATTATGTATAAGGAGAGAACCATATAAAAGAAATATCAGAGTTGAAAGAGCATTTGGAGAAGAATATTCAGTAGAAAGTATTAGACAAAGAATAATAGCAAATGATTTTATTCCAAAAGAGAAAATAATTCCATATAAAAGAACTACTTTAAAGTTTTATAGAAGGAAAAGCATTTTAAAAAAGGCATATAAACCTAAAGGAATAATTGCTTTATATTATTACTATAGATTTTTATTGGGATTGGGCAAAAGAAATAATGTGCAGCATAAGTTAACACCACAGATGAGAAAATCTATTGAAAAAATGGATCATTATTCAGAACAAATAAAATTTTTGTGTAAATATAAATTAGAAACAATAGATAATGTAGATGAACTGAAAACAAAGAAGTTAAGAGAAAAGCAAGATATATTAAATTCTCGAAATAGATTATATTATAAAAGAGGAAATACTGATAATGAGAGCGAGAAAGACCAAATTACAAAACAGATAATACAAGTTACAGATGAGTTAAAAAGAGTAAAAAAGGAAATTAAAATGTGTGATGAAGTTACAGATAATGTTCCAAGTATGAAGGAACAAATAAGAGAAACTGAAGAAAAATCAAGGGAAAAGGAAAAACAAAGGAAGAAAGATAGAAAATATGAAAGATAAAACTGGTACAGGAATGCGTATAAAAAATTTAAGAAATTTTATAAAAGTTATTGCAAAAGAAACAAATGTTTGATAATATATAAAAGAAACAAATTTTTGCTTATAAAAGTTGAAATAATAAAGATATCGATATGTGTCCAAAGAAAAATGTCTTATACCGTAGACAAATCTCTCTGGATATGATATAACATTTATAAATGGAGGAAGAAATATGTCAAAAAAAGAAATAAATACAGACTTATGGGTTAATGATTTATTAAAAGAGGCAAAAATAAATTTGACTGCCCAAGGATGTAATATATTAGAAATTGATAATGCTTTGAAGACAGCTTCAAAAAATGGAACTGGAAATGTTGGATATCCAGAATTTTGTGGTGTGAATAAAGATTATGTTATTGTCATAGAGGACAAAGCAGAGGTGAAAAACCATATTAAGAGAGATGAAGAAGGAAATATTAGTAAAGAACAGAAAGATATAAAAGATTATGCTGTAAATGGAGCTTTATTTTATGCTCAACATATTATAAAAAATTCAACATATAAAAAAGCGATAGCAATAGGAGTATCTGGAAATGAAAAAAGACATAGAATTTCGCCAATATACGTAGATGAAACGGAATATTATAGAGAATTAGAAGATGTAGAATCATTTATATCATTTAATGAATGGAATATAGAAGAATATTATATTAGAGAAGTTTTAAAAGAAAGTACAGATAAAGAGAAAGAAACTTCTGAAATATTAAGAGATGCTGCAGAACTTCATGAGCATCTTAGAAATTATGGCAATATTAAAGATGAAGAAAAACCATTAATTGTTTCAGGAATATTGCTTGCATTGAGAGAAGCAGAATTTAAGAATTTTAATATTAATGACTTGACAGGAGATACTATAAAAACAGATGGTGCAAAAATAATGGATGCTATTGAAGCAAATTTGAATAGATCAAATGTAGCACCAGAGATAAAAAAAGATAAGATAAAAAATCAATTTAATATTATAAAAGAAAGTCCAAAATTGAATGAAATTAATTCAAAATTAGGTGAAACTCCATTAAAATTTTTTACTAAATTTTTGAATGAGAAATTATACAAAAGTATTAAATATACAAATTCTTCAGAAGATTATTTAGGAAGATTTTATGGAGAATTTATGAGTTACTCTGGAGGAAGTGGACAGACGCTAGGGATAATATTAACTCCAAAACATATAACTGAACTATTTTGTGATCTGGTTGACTTAAAAACAAACGATATTGTAATTGATCCATGTTGCGGTACAGGAGGATTTTTGGTGGCTGCAATGCATAAAATGTTAAAAGATACTAATGATGAAAATCAAAAAAGGAATATAAAACAAAGGCAATTACATGGAATTGAACAGAGAGTAGATATGTTTACAATAGCAACTACTAATATGATATTAAGGGGAGATGGAAAAAGTAATCTAATAAATGATGATTTTCTAAGCCTTAATCCTAATAAGATACAATTAAATCAATCAACAGTTGGTTTAATGAATCCACCATATTCTCAAGGTAGTAAGAACAATCCTGATCTATATGAGATATCATTTATTGAACATTTGCTAGATTCTTTAGTTTATGAAGGAAGGTGCGTTGTTATAGTTCCTCAATCTTGTTTTACAGGAAAAACAAGTGAAGAGCAATCAATAAGAGAAAATATATTAAAACATCATACTCTAGAAGGAATAATAACATTGAGTAAAGATACATTTTATAGAGTTGGAACGATGCCATGTATAGCTATTTTTACTGCTGGGATACCTCATTCAGAAGAAAAGATATGTAAGTTTATTAATTTTGAAGATGATGGTTACGAAGTTCAAAAACATATAGGATTAGTTGAAACTGAAGCAGCAAAAGATAAGAAACAACATTTATTAGATGTATGGTTTGATAGAATTGAAGAAGATACTAATTATTGTGTAAAAACAAAAATTACGAAAGATGAGGAATGGTTACACTCATATTATTATTTTAATGAAGATATTCCAACTGAAGAAGAAGTTCAAAAATCAATAAATGATTCATTAACTTTTGAATTTAAAATGATTATGAATGGAAAAGATTATTTATATGATAATGTTGATAAATTAGACTGTGTCAAGAATGTTGAAAATTTAGAAAATAAAACATGGGCACCATTTAAAATTAAAGATTTATTTGAAACTTTTAAGGGAACTAATGGAGTTCAAACACATACAGGAGCATATGTGCAAAAAAATAAGCTAATATGTGGCAAATTTCCTAGAATCACAGTTAGAGATACTAATAATGGTGTAGACGGTTTCTATGAATCAAAAGATAAAAATTATCGTGAATTTGAAAATTTTATTAGTGTATCATTTTTAGGCAGTGTATTTTACCATCCTTATAAAGCATCACTTGATATGAAAGTTCATGCTTTGATATTAAAAGATAGAAAAATGAATAAATATATAGCTGAATTTCTTAAAGTTATGATAAAGATGAATACACAACATTCTTCATATGGAAATCAATTATCAAGTACTGATCTTCCAAACCTTAGAATATTATTACCCATTGATAAAAATGGGAATCCAGATTGGTCATATATGGAGAAATTTTCAATTAATGTTATTTATAATAAAATGAACAGATATATAAATTATTGTAACTAGAAAGGAGAAAAAATGGAAGAAAAAATAGTGGAGAGTAATGAGGAAAATGAAAATATTCAATTAGCTGAAAATGAAAATTTAGACTCTTATGATGATGAAGAAAATTCTGAAACGCTTTTATACTCTGATAAAAGAGAATTGTTAGAAAAAACTAGAATAGTAAAACAAACATGGTCCATAATAGAAATTTTTCAAAAGATTAGAGATAAAATTCTTATATTAGATCCTGAATATCAAAGAAATGTTATTTGGGATAAGGGTAAAAAAACAGCTTTTATAGAATCCTTATACATGGGAATTATTATTCCGCCAATATATGTAGTTGAAATTCCTAATGATGATATATTAAGTGGAAATAACTATGAAGTCGTTGATGGAAAACAGAGGTTATCAACAATTAGAGATTATATTAACAATAAACTAATATTAAAAGCAAAAAATTTAGAATATTATGCTGACTTATTTGGAGATAAGTCTTTTAACGAAATAAAAGAAATAAATGAAAAAGAAACTACAGAAATGCTTTCATCAGTATTAGATGTTTATGTCATTATTGCAAATTCCCCAGAATTTACAAAATATGATATATTTTCAAGATTAAATAAAGGTTCGGAAAAATTGCGTGTAAATGAAATAAGAAAAGCTATATATCATTCTGAACTTACTAGAATTATTGATGAATATGTACATGAAAACCAAGATAAAGAATACTATGAGCAAGTATTTTCCGTAAATAATAGAAAAAGATACGAAGATTATGGAAGATTTTATAAAAGTATGGCGTTTTATATAAGATCAAATGTAGAACAAAAGAGAGTAGAAGGTTATAATTCTAGGCCAAGAGAGATGATAAATAACGTTTTACAAGAATTTCAAAATGGAGGTTACAGTGAAATTACAACAGAAATGATAAAGGACATATTAGACAAAACAATAAAATTATTAGAATTATTCAAAGAAAGCAAGAATAAAGATTATTTAGTTGATGCTTGTATTTCACTCGCTATTAGTGATTGGGAAAAATTAAAAGAGAATATTCATAAAATACTAAATAGCGAGCAAATAGCAACAACATTTATAAAATCTCCTGCAACAACAACTAATGTTAATAAAAGATTTGAGTGTGTTGTTGAAATAATTAAGGGGTAAAATTTGGATAATAGTAAAGAAAAAATTGTTTTTCAATTAAGATCATTGGTTGTTGTAAGATATTTTGAAATATATAAGTACTTAGAAGAAAAAACTAAAAATATATTTATTGAAGAAGTAAAAAATATTAATGGAGATTTAAAAAATAAGTTGTATTTTTTTTATGGAGGATGCGCAAATCATAGTATTGATTATTCTAAGAATACATTAACAATGTATGATAGAAAATTTAATATAGAAGAAGATTTTCATGAATTTTCTTTTAATCAAATAATTAAAATCTGTAAAAACGATAGAAAAATAGAGAAGTTTAATTTTAATATAAATTCTATGCAAGTTAAACAGGAAGAATTTGACTTTTATAGTTCTTGCATAAAATGTATGAACATGAGAAATAAACTAGCTCATGAGGTATTGCGTGAGAATTTTGAAGATGAAGATATAATAGAAATATTATCAGATAAAAATATAGAAGAAAATGTAATTATTGATTTGGAGACATTAGATATAAAACTAATGGATGATACTACTAAACAAATATATTCCAATTTATTATATTTAAACAAAATAATTATGCAACTTACTTCAAGTAATAGTTTATTAGAATTTATAAGAGGAGATGAAGAATCAAAATGCCTAAATTAGGAAAATTAGAAAAAGTAAATTTAAGAGAAATATGGACTAATGAAGAATATGATTTTTCAGTATGGCTAAGTAAAGAAGAAAACTTAAAGGAGCTTAGTGATACTATAGGCATAGATATTGTTTTAGAAGAAAGAGAATCTTCTGTTGGAAAGTATAGTGTAGACATCTATGGAAAAGAAGAAGGGACAGATAGAAAAGTTGTTATTGAAAATCAGCTTGAAGATTCAAATCATGACCATCTCGGAAAAATAATAACATATGCATCTGGCAAAGATGCTAAAACAATTATTTGGATTGTTAAAAGAGCAAGAGATGAACATAGACAAGCTATTGAATGGTTAAATTCACATACTGATGAAGAAGTTGGCTTTTTCTTATTAGAAATTGAAGTATGGAAAATAGGAGATTCACTAGCTGCACCTAAATTTAATATAGTGTCAAAACCTAATGATTGGGGAAAAACTCAAAAAGTAAGTAATGGTCTAGGAAAAGCTCAAAAATTGCAAGGCGAATTTTGGCAAGCATTTGGAGAATATGGTGCAAGTAATGAAGAGTATTCAAAAGAATTTAATAAAAGAAAAGCTTTGCCACAACATTGGTATGACTTACCTATGGGAAGTTCTGAATATCATATCTCATTGACTTGTGCAACGCAAAGAAATGAAGTAGGAATAGAGGTTTATATTGACAATAATAAAGAGATATATGACTTATTTTATGAAAATAAAGATATGGTTGAAGAGAAAACATGCTTAAAATATAAATGGCAAAGATTAGATAATAAAAAAGCTTCAAGAATAAAGGCTATTAAGAAATGTGATGTAAATAATCAAGAAGAATGGGAAGAAGCATTTGATTGGTTTTGCAGACAAGCATTGATTATAAAAAAAGAATTTAATAAAGTTTATAATAAGTAACAAAAGAAAAGCAAAATATGAATGTATAATAATGCAGGATTATTTTGCTTTTATTAAAATGAGGTGAAAGTAGTGATAAATGATATAACTGACAAAGATATAGCAGAATTGAATGATGCAGATTTAAGAGAATTAATAGGTAAGCTATGTGAAGCAACTCTTCATAAAAATAATATTGATACTATTTGTGTAACATATGGTGGAAATCAAGATGAACCAGATGGAGGAGTTGATGTTAGAGTAAAATCAACAGATGAATTTAATGATAATTGGTCGGTTCCAAGAAATAATACGATTTTTCAAGTTAAAAAACCAACTATGCCAAAATCATCGATAAAAGAAGAGATGCTGAACAAAGATGGAAAAATTAAAGAGAGTATTAAGGAATTAGTAAAATTGAATGGTGCATATATAATTGCTTGTAGTGGGGATTCTTTATCAGATAAAAGAAAAAACGAAAGAATAACATATATGAGAGATTTGTTATCTTCAATAGACAAGAAACAAAATATTAAAGTAGATTTTTATGATAGCAAAAGAATTGCTACATGGGTAAAACAATTTCCAGCAATAATTATATGGGTTAATGATAGAATAGGCAAAAGAACAATAGGATGGAATAATTATTATAATTGGTCTAATCCAACTGAAGATGAAAAAGAATTTATAATAGATGGAGAAATATTTTTACATAAAAATAATTTTAACAAAGAAAATGAAAAAACAATAATTGAAGGTATTAATGAAATACGAGATTTATTATCAAAAGAACGAAAAGTTGTCAGATTAGCAGGTTTATCTGGTGTTGGAAAGACAAGGCTCGCACAGGCATTATTTGATAAAAATATTGGTAAAAATGCATTATTTAAAGAAAAGGTAATATATTGTGATATTGGAAACGAACCGAATCCAGTACCAATAGCTTTTATTCAAGAACTTATTGCTTTACAGGAAAATGTAATATTGATTATTGATAATTGTGATAAAGAATTACATAACAAACTAGCTGAATTTGTTTGTGATAAAAGTAGTAAGTTAAGTATGCTCACAATAGAATATGATGTAAAAGAAGACATAAATATTGAATCATATAATTACTATTTAGATACTTCATCAGATAATACTATTAGAAAGTTATTAAAAAGAGATTTTGATTATATAGAAAATTCTAATATCGAAACGATTGTTAAATGCTCTGATGGTAATTTTAGAATTTCAAGATATCTTGCTAAAACTATTGACAGAAATGAAAGTATAGGGACATTAAAGTCTGAAGAAATATTTAGAAGATTATTTTTTCAAGATAATCAAGAAAACCAAGATTTACTTGACGTAGGAAAAATATGTTCAATATTTATATCTTTTAATATAGAGTTTAATAGAGATGATTATAATAACGAATTAAATATATTAGGAAGAATAATAGGAAAAAATCCTATTGAGCTAATTAAGCAGGTAAATGAATTAAATAAAAGACAAATAATACAAAAACGTGGAAATATGAGAGCAGTTCTACCACATGCTATTTCAAATAGACTTGCAGATGAATTATTAAGTACTTTTCCAGAAGAAGTGGTAATTAATGAAATAAAAAATTCAAAACGCTTAGAGTTATCATTTTTTAGAAGGTTAAGATTTTTACATAATAAAGAATATACCATCAATATTGCAGAGCTATATCTTGACAGTATTGATTTTGAGAATATAGATAAACATGAAATGGAAATATTACATTGTATAAAAGTAATTAGTCCTGAAAAAATACTTTATAAAATAGAACAAGTAAAACAAGACATTTTCTTTACTAGGGAAAATGATAAGTACTATGATTGGGCAAGAATATTAGCCTATATAGCTTATGATCCGAATCTTTTTTATAGAGCTACAATGTTACTAGTTGAATTTGCAAAATCAGAAAAAAAGAATGAAAACTATAATTCTATAAGGGATATTTTATATAAATTATTTCATGTAATGTTATCTGGAACACATGCTACCATGGATGAACGATTAAAAGTAGTAGATTCACTTATAAATGACTCATGCAAAATAAAAAATGATATAGCAATAAAATTGATAGATGAATTATTAGAAACAGGAGGATTCTTAGGAAAGATTATAGATGAAAGTACATCAAGAAAAAGAGATTATGGATATTACCCAAAAACAAATAAAGAGTACAAAGAATGGTACACATCTATTCTTAAATATTGTAAAGAATTAATGGAAAAGAATATTTTTAGAGAAGAAATAAAAGAGATTTTATCAAATAATTTTAGAAATTTAGCATCACAAGGTTTTTACAATGAATTAGAAAAGATAGTTGAAAATATATTGAACGATGAAACATGGCCACAAATATGGATATCTATTGGTGTAATTAAGCACTTTGATATAGAAAAAGTGCCACAAGAAATGTTAGAAAGAATGTATAAATTACGAGAGAAATGTTCACCTAAAACGATAGATGATAAAATAAAAGTATTTTTAAACAAAGGAAAGCATATTTATTGGGAATTAGAGGATATAACTGAAAATGAAGATAAAATTCATAATGTGGTGAAAGAATTAGGAAATGATATAGGAACCAACAAAAAAAGTATTAAAGAAAATTTATTAAAAATAAATAATGATTGTAACTTGTATAGAATGATTGATTTTACTAAAGGATTATTCGAAAAAGTTAATGATAATTATGAATTAATATATTTTCTTTTAGATAATATTAAAGATGATAATAGAGAAATATATTTAGAAATAATGTCAGATTATTTAGCGTTAATGAATGAAGAAGGACAAGCAGATAAAATCTTAGATGAAATATTCCAAAATAAGAAATATAATAAATATTATCCAAAAATACAATTTGGATATCAATTGAAACAATCAGATGTGGAAAGACTTAAAAAAGCATTATCGATGAAAATTGCTCCAATTGAATATTACTCAAGGATAGAATTTGCATTATCGAGTGTTAGTATTTTAGATATAATAGAAATTTTAAAGCTATTTCCTCAAAATAATGATTCTGAAAATATAATTATTTGTATATTACATAATTTATATTGGAATAAAAGAAAAGACAAAAAGTTAGATGAATATTCGAGAGATTTTATTGCTAGTTTGAATTATACAAACAGAAATAACTTAAACGACCATTTAAATTATGAATTAGGAAAAGTAGTAGAGTGGAGTTTTAATAATAAAGATAGTAGAAAGTCAGCAATACAAATTTTTGATAAGTTTATACAACTTATTGAGAAAAAAGGAATCTCTTACTATGGATATAGTTATATATTAAAGCCTTTAATAAAAGTATATCCTACAGAATTTTTAAATAAACTATTTTCTAATAAAAATATAGAAGAATATAAAATAAGATATTTTGTTAAAGGCTATGGCTATCATGAAAATATCATTAACTTAATTGATGAAGATTTATTGATACAGTGGTTAGAAAAAAATAAAAAGGCTAAAGAGATATCATCTCTTATAGAACCTATCAAGAAAATAGATGATGTATATAAATGGAAAAAAATAAGCAGGCATTTCTTTGAGAATTATATAGAAAATGAAGATATAGTAAAAAGTTTAATACGAGGAATATATCCAACATCATGGAGTGATAAGTATTCTAGTGTTCTAGAAACAAGAATTAGTTTGGCAAAAGAGTTGGAAGGATATGAAGACAAAAAAATAAAAAAAATAGGAGTTTTATTAGAAAAAAGCCTAAGAGAAGAAATAGATAGAATACAAAGGAAAGAAGAAAAAGAACAAGATAGATATAATACATTTGAATAAAAGGAAATATATAAAAGGTGATAATATGGAATTAACTCAAGAAAATATAGACAAAACTATAAAACAAAAATTTATGGATAAACTGAATAGAAACTGCCAAAAAAGTTTGAAGAAATTAGAAAAATCTAATGTTAAACATAGAGAAACTTTAGGATTGTTACTTCAAGCTAGTCATACAATAAAAAATGCAAATATGAACTTAAAAAAGTATAATTTTGTAGATGCTAATTCTTTACTAAGAGCAGCTTTGGAATATATTATAATGGCTATTATGATTGAGCTTGATGATGAAGTATTTAATGAATTTATAGTATTATCAAATAATGATATTCAACTAACAAGAAAACATACAATAATAAATACACTATTGCATAAGTTTGCAAAACATTTGAAAGAAATATCTCCAACATTATTTTATGATACTACTAATAAAAAGAGAGAAAAACTGATTATTGATTTATATGATTTACTATGTAAATATTCACATGCTAGCATAGTAGTGAGCATATTTAAAGAAATAAAAAACGATAAAGAAAAAGAAGTGTTAAAATTATTTATGAGCTACAATCTATATTTCATAAAACTAATTCTATTAGATTGCATGAAATATTTGAACGAAGATAAAAAAATATATATTGATGAAGAAACAATAGGATTTTGTATATTGCTAAATATAATAAAAATATTAAACATCATACAGAATGAAGAAATGAATTTTGAAAAGTTTATAAATTTATTATATTATGATTCTGTAAATAATGCATTTTATAAGTATAGTATTGAAGGTATTGAGAAGATAAAGGAAGAAAATAATGAGGATATTATAAAAATAACAAAAAATATTGATATTGTATACAAAGTACTGAATGATTTTTTAGTGAATTAATATATAAAATATAAATTTCTAAAGTGCAACTGTTTTATTTTAAAGTGCAAAAATTGCACTTTAACTATTGATATTATACCTTATAATTGATATAATATATGTAGGAGGCATTTCTAATGGATAAGAAAAAAGATTGGAATTTAGAATTATCAGAATATATTAAACAAGGTGAACCAAATCAAGTTGAGAAAACTAAAACATGGGAAACAGCAATAGGCTTACAGGATGTAGATGGATTAAAACCTTCAAAATACTTAATAAAAACTGCTAAAGAACATATTGAAGGAACAATAGATATTGAAGAAGTTAAAACAAGAATAGATGAATATTATGAAGTTCAAGGAAGTAGAAAAAACTTTGAAAAAGAAAATGAAGAAGCAGACAAAGTTGCAGTAAGAATAACAGAGATATTAAGTGAAAAGGCATTTAATTTTTCACCAACAGAACTATTAAATATTCATAAAAGATTATTTAGAAATATATTTGATGGAGCAGGAGTATATAGAGATTATAACTTTACTAAAAAAGAATGGGTATTAAATGGGGATACAGTAATATACGCACCATTTGATACTATAAAAGAAACATTAGAATATGACTTTGAACAAGAAAAAAATTTTTCATATAAAGGATTAAGTCTAGATGAATCTATAAAACACCTATGCAAATTCACATCAAATGTTTGGCAAGTACATCCATTTTGTGAAGGCAACACAAGAACAACAGCAGTATTTATAATAAAATATTTAAGAACTTTTGGATTTAATATTAATGATGAGGTATTTGCTGAAAATTCATGGTATTTTAGAAATTCATTAGTAAGAGCAAATTATAAAAACTTTGAAAAAAATGTATTTGAGGATACATCATTTTTAGAAAAATTCTTTTATAACTTAATTACAAACGCTAATAATGAATTAAAAAACAGATATACACATATAGATAATATTCAAAGTGCAGATAATGATAATTTAAAGTGCAATAATTACACTTTAGAAGAACAAGCAATTATCAACATATTAAAAACTAATCCAGCAATGACGCAAGAAGAAATATCAAGACAGATTAATAAATCTGTAAGAACCGTAAAAACATATATGGCAAAAATGCAAGAAAAAGGTTTAATAGAAAGAAAAAATGGTAAGAAAAATGGAGAATGGATAGTGAGCCAGTAATAGTAATTTGAATAATAGGAGGAATTTATGTATAAAAAGGGAATTGTTTATGAACATTGTGGTCATGATAAGTTTGATAAAAGTAAATTTGAATATATAAAAAATGATATTAGATTAACGCCGATGACTAAGCCAATAAATGGAGGCTTATGGGCATCTCCTGAAAATTCAATTTATAATTGGAAGAGCATAAGTGATAGAATGCAAGATAAGGTTAGTTTTAAATTTAGAATTTCTGATTCAGCTAAAGTATTACAAATTGAAACGAAGGAAGATTTAAAAGACTTGCCTCGACTTATAACTGATGGGAAAGGGATATTTGATATAATTTTAGATTTTGAAAAAATAAGTCAAGAATATGATTTAATATATTGTAATGCATATGATGGAAGTGAATTAAGTCAAGTATTACCAAATTGGGATTGTGAATGTATTTTGGTAATGAACCCTGAAGTTATGATTTTTGACTAAAACATAAATGAATAAGAAATTAAACGATGTAAGTTTAAGAAAAAAACTCCATAGAAAGTCCGCAGTTTGTGCAATTAAACTAAACGATGTAAGTTTT
>CAQPRV010000079.1 GCA_948857205.1 uncultured Clostridia bacterium | reverse complement strand
TTGTGATATATTATTCATAGATTTTTCAACTCCTTTGTGTATTTTTTTTAGCAACTAAATTATATCAAATTAGAGCTGAAAAATCCATAAAAACGCTTGAAATATCAAGCGTTTTTAGTGTTTTTGTCGTATTTTTTTATTTTTATATTCTTTTTACCAATATATCTCTTGAAACCTGCATAACTTCATGTCGTTACATTTTTATTACAAATTTTACCCTTACGGATTTATATTGTTTCAACTAACGAAAATATTCAAAATGAAATAGTGCCCTGAATCCGTGAATTATATATATTGACATATTTTCTCTTGTAAATTAAGAACAGATGAATTACAGAATTTGGTAATAATCTATAATTTATCTGTTCTTTAATTTTTTTTTAGCATAACAAATAACCATTTATAAAAATGGCATGCATAAATTTATGTTGTTCTCTATTTAAGTATATGTTAGTTCATATATTTTTCTAAATATGTTAATTTGAAATTCTTCTTTATAAATTTTTATTACTTTCTTCCTTGAATGTTTTATTAATTTGCTTGCAAGCATTATCATATCTTTTATTACTGTTTTTATCCTTTTTCTTTCTACTTCTCTTTTCTTGCCAGTTTCTAATTTACAATTTATTTGCCCTATTAGTCTTAATATATTATATACCATTCCTCCTAGCCCTAAAACAATTTCATTAGTAGAAAATTTCCCAGAAGGAAGCCTTTCTATGTCCATGTCTGTTTTTATTTCACTATGAAATTGTTCACTAGTTGCATGTGAATGATACAAATCTATTATTTCTTCTTCTGTTACTTCTTGTAACGAGGTAACATATCTTTTACATTCATATTTTGGTATTAACAAAACTTGACCATCTACTTTACTTGTTCTTTTAATAGCATCTACTACAATTCTTACTGGTATATTGATAGTTGTTTTATCCTCTTTTTTGCATACATAAAATTTTTCATAGCTATACAAATATCTTTCTTTTCCTTCTCTTGTTTCTTTTCTTCTTCCTTCTTGTTGTGCTTTATCAAAGTAAAACTCTGGTTTGTCTGCTATTGTGTTCTTCTTTTTCATTAAAAACTCTATTTGTTTTTCTGTAAATACTAATACATTGTCGCAACTGTCATGTCTACAATCTGTTCTAACTAATATCTTATCTTTTGTTGCTTGTTTTGATAATTCTATGTGGCTAGTAAATGAAAATATTCAAATTGTCAAAAACATTGACAAAAAAAAATAAAAAAGCTAAAATAAAAGTGTTGGAAAATAAAAAAGGGGTGATGGGAATGCTAAAAATATATAACACAAACATAGAAACAAACAAAATAGAAGAAATAAAAGAATACCAAAAAGGAAGCTGGATAAATTTAGTAAACCCGTCCGAAATAGAAATAAAAGACGTATGTGAAAACATACAAATACAAGAAGACTTCATAAGAGACGCATTAGATTACGAAGAAAAAGCAAGAATAGATAGAGAAGAAGAAGACAACACAACACTATTCATAGTAGACGTACCAATAATAGAAAAAAGTGAAGAAAATGACATATATACAACAATGCCATTAGGAATGATAGTAGTAAGAGATGACTTTTTTATAACAGTATCCTTAAAGAAAAACAAAATAATAGAAGACTTTGAAAAAAGAAAAATAAAAAACTTTCAAACTTACAAAAAAACAAGATTTATATTTCAAATACTATATTTAAACTCATCATACTACTTAAACCATCTAAAACAAATAAACAAAGAAACAGAAATAGCAGAATATATACTAAAAAACTCAATGAAAAATAAAGAATTACTAAAATTACTAAGTTTAGAAAAAGGACTAGTATATTTTACAACCTCACTAAAATCAAACGAAATAGTAATGGAAAAAACCATGAGAGGAAAAATAATAAAACTATATGAAGAAGATGAAGACATATTAGAAGATGCAATAACAGAAAATAGGCAAGCAATAGAAATGGCACAAATATATAGCAATATCTTAAATGGCACAATGGATGCATACGCATCCATCATATCAAACAATCTTAATGGAGTAATGAAATTTTTAACATCAATAACAATCATATTAGCAGTACCAACAATGATATCAAGTTTCTGGGGAATGAATGTTGGATTACCTTTTCAAAACAGTCCAATTGGATTTATAATAATGATAGTATTTGCAGCAATAACCACTTTAGGAGTATCATGGTGGCTAAAGAGAAAAGATATGCTAGATTAAATAAGGAATAAATAAAAAATAAAATTATAAAATAAAAAAGTAAGAGAGATTTTAGGACAATAAAATAATTGACAAAAAATCCTCTTTTTTTCAATTATTTGTATAAACAACAAAAAAGTACAAATAATAATAAAGAAAAAATAAAATGGGAGGATTATTATGAAAATAATAGACAAAATAGCTTTAGTACTTATAATCATTGGAGCTATAAATTGGGGACTAATTGGATTTTTCAATTTCGATTTAGTAGCTACAATATTTGGAGACATGTCAGTTATATCTAGAATAGTATATGCACTTGTAGGAGTTTCTGGATTATGGGGAATCAAATTATTATTTGATGATTAATGTCATGGGGACGGAGAAATTTGGCAATTTTTTTTTAAAAGTTTAAAATTTGAAAAAGATTATTGCCAAATTTTTTTATACCAATAAATAGATAATTAAAGTGTAAAAAAATATATATTATAGCCTTCAATTACAAAAGTCGAAACTTAAAGCCATATAATCATTGAATTTAAAGATAATATGATATATAATATACAAGATAAAAAAATGGGAGGAGAAAAAATGTTAAGTGCAAATGGAGTTACAGTAAGATTTGGAAAAAGAGTCTTATTTGAAGATGTAAATATAAAATTTGGAAAAGGGAACTGTTATGGAATAATAGGAGCAAACGGAGCTGGAAAATCAACTTTTTTAAAAGTATTATCAGGGGAAATCGAACCAAGTAAAGGAGACGTAAGTATAGAAAAGCAAGAAAGACTATCAGTATTAAAGCAAGATCACTTTGCATTTGAAGAATACACAGTAATAGATACAGTAATGATGGGAAATAAAGAACTATATGACATAATGAAAGAAAAAGAAGAAATATATGCAAAGTCTGACTTTTCGGAAGAAGATGGAATGAAAGCAGCAAAGCTAGAAGAAAGATTTGCAGAATTAGATGGATGGAATGCAGAAGCAGATGGTGCAAAGTTATTAAATGACTTAGGAATAATACCAGAAAATCACTACAAATACATGAAAGAAATAGAAGCAAAAGACAAAGTAAAAGTCTTATTAGCACAAGCCTTATTTGGAAATCCAGACGTTTTATTACTTGACGAACCAACAAATGACTTAGATTTAAAAAGTATAAATTGGTTACAAGAATTCCTAATAGACTTTGAAAATACAGTAATAGTAGTATCACATGACAGATATTTCTTAAACAAAGTATGTACACATATAGCAGATGTTGACTTTGGAAAAATAAAAGTATATCCAGGAAACTATGATTTCTGGTATGAATCAAGTCAATTAGCACTAAAACAAGCAAGAGAGCAAAACAAGAAAAAAGAAGAAAAAATAAAAGAACTACAAGACTTTATAGCAAGATTCAGTGCAAATGCTTCAAAATCAAAACAAGCAACATCAAGAAAGAAAACCTTAGAAAAAATTGAACTAGAAGAAATAAAACCATCAAATAGAAAATATCCATACATAGACTTTAAACCAGAAAGAGAACCTGGTAGAGAAATATTACAAGTAAAAAATATATCAAAAACAATAGAAGGAGTAAAATTATTAGACAAAATAACCTTTGACATAAAAGCAAATGACAAAATAGCATTTTTAGCAGACAACGAAAATGCAAAAACAATACTATTCCAAATAATAGCAGGAGAAATAGAACCAGATGAAGGAGAACTAATATGGGGAACAACAATCACAAACGAATACTTTCCAAAAGATAACAACTATTTATTCAACACAAACGAATCAATAACAGACTGGCTTAGAAAATACTCAAAAGATCCAGACGAAACCTATGTAAGAAGCTTTTTAGGAAGAATGTTATTCTCAGGAGATGAAGCCTTAAAAGAAGTAAACGTTTTATCAGGGGGAGAAAAAGTAAGATGTGTATTATCAAAGATAATGTTATCAGGAGCAAACTTCTTAATATTTGATGAGCCAACAAACCATTTAGATATGGAAAGCATAACAGCTTTAAACGAAGGAATGAAAAAATTCACAGGAAATCTACTATTTACATCACATGACCATGAACTAACACAAACAGTAGCAAATAGAATAATAGACATAAAAGAAGATGGAAAAATAATAGATAGAGAAGTTACTTACAATGAATACCTAGAAATTGAATAATGATTTTGGGTGATTTTGGGGACGGAGGAAAAAATCATTTTCATTATATTAAAGTAAATCTAAAATATTACAGTTTTATAAGGGGGATAATTTTAAAAATAAATTTATAATAAAAAGGGGCAAATAAGATAAAGAAAGCGAGTGAGTAATATGTCAAGAATAGCACGACAATATCTTGAAACCTCTTTTTTTCATGTAATGGTACAGGGTATTAATAAAGAATACATTTTTAAATGTGAAAGGTATATAAATAGATATTTACAATTAATTCAGAAAAATATAAATCCAGAAATCTTAGATATTATTGCTTTTTGTATTATGAATAATCATGCACACTTATTGATACAGATACAAGATATTAAAGAATTATCAAGGTTTATGCAAAAAGTAAATAGTATATATGCAAAATATTATAATTATATGGAAAACGATAGGGTAGGATATGTGTTTAGAGATAGATACAAAAGTGAGCCAATATTAAATAAAAGGCAACTAATTCATTGTGTAAAATATATCCACCATAATCCAGTAAAAGCTAATATGGTATGGAAAGAAAGTGATTATAAATATTCTTCATATAATTTATATGTGCAAAAAACAAATATTATAAAAAAATCAGTGTTTACAAAAGAAGATTTAGAACAAATTTGTAATCAAGAAATCAGTTATCAAGAAGAATTTATGGATGTTGAAAATGATATTGAAATAGTAATTAATAGTGCAATAAAAGAATTTATTGTAAAGGAGGATATAAAAGTATTTGAAATATTTCAAAAAGATGATATACTAAAGAAGTTAATTAAATATTTGAAAACAATAAAAAACATAAAATATACACAAATAATGAAAAGCTTAGATATAACAAAGGGGACAATGGATAGGTTAAAAAAGTGAAGCATGATTTTTTCCTCCGTCCCAAAAATCATGAAAGGAAGAAAAGAAATGGATAAGATTATAAAAATTATTGCAGAAGAATTAAATATTAAGCCCTCACAAGTTGAAAATACTATTAGGTTAATTGATGAAGGAAATACAATTCCTTTTATTGCAAGATATAGAAAAGAAGTTACAGGAGGACTAAGTGATGAAACTCTTAGAGATTTAGGAGATAGATTAAACTATTTGAGAAATCTTGGACAGAGAAAAGAAGAGGTTATTAAGTCAATAGATGAGCAAGGAAAGTTAACAGATGAACTTTTACAAGCAGTTGCAATTGCAAAAACATTAGCAGAGGTTGAGGATATTTATAGACCTTACAAACAAAAGAAAAAAACTAGAGCAACTGTTGCTAAAGCTAAAGGTTTGGAGCCCTTAGCAGATATTATAATTGAGCAGAAGGAAAAGACTCCTCTTGAAGAGCTTGCAAAACAATTTATTAATATTGATTCTCTTTCAGAAGAAGATAGAAAAAATAAAGATAAAGTTGTAGGTTCTGTAGAAGATGCTATACAAGGAGCCTTGGATATTATTGCAGAAAATATTTCAGATAATAGTAAATATAGAAAAGAGATTAAAAGGTTATGTTATAAAGAAGGTTTAGTTCAAACTAAGGCATCTAAGCCAGAGGAAAAGTCAAATTATGAGATGTATTATGAGTATCAAGAGACTATTAGATATATTCCAAGTCACAGAATTTTGGCTATTAACCGTGGTGAAAAAGAGGATTTTCTAAAAGTTAAGTTGGATAAGCCAGAAGATAAGATATTATCTTATATAGAAAGAGATATTTTAAAGGGAGACACACAATTTACTGAAAGATTGAAGCTTACTATTGAAGATAGTTTTAAAAGATTGATAGAGCCTTCAGTTGACAGAGAAATTCGTTCAGATTTAACAGAAAAAGCAGAAGAAAAAGCAATTAAGGTATTTGGACAGAATTCAAAGCAATTATTGCTAGGTGCACCAATTAATGGGAAGACAGTAATGGGATTTGATCCAGCTTATAGAACAGGTTGTAAAATTGCTATTATTGATGAGACAGGTAAAGTTTTAGATTATACTACTGTGTATCCTACAGAGCCTCAAAATGATGTAGTTGGAGCTAAAAAGGAACTTTTAAAATTAATAGAAAAACATAATATTGATATGATAGCAATTGGAAATGGAACAGCATCAAGAGAGTCAGAGATGTTTGTGGCAGATATGATAAAAGAGTGTTCAAGAGAGGTTCAATATGTTATAGTTAGCGAAGCGGGAGCATCTGTTTATTCAGCTTCAAAGCTTGCAACTGAAGAATATCCTGATATAAATGTATCTATAAGAGGCGCTATTTCTATTGCAAGAAGACTTCAAGATCCATTAGCAGAATTGGTAAAAATTGATCCTAAAGCCATTGGTGTTGGGCAATATCAACATGATGTAAATCAAAAAAGATTAGCTGAAAGTCTTACTGGTGTAGTAGAAGATAGTGTTAATAAAGTTGGGGTAGATGTTAATACTGCAACACCTTCATTATTGTCTTACGTTTCTGGAATTAATAATACAATTGCAAAAAATATTGTAAAATATAGAGATGAGAATGGAAAGTTAAAGAATAGAAAACAGTTGTTAAAAGTACCAAAGTTAGGTAAGGTAGCTTTTGAACAATGTGCTGGTTTTTTAAGAATTTTAGATGGAGATAATCCATTAGAGATTACTGCTGTTCACCCAGAAAGCTATGAAGTTGCAGAAACCTTATTAAATAATTTAGGTTTTAATATTAAAGATTTGAAAGATAAAGAAAAACTTGAAGAATTACGAAATAAGTTAAAGTCTATTAATGTAAAAGAAATGGCTAAAGAATTAAAGGTAGGAGAAATGACTTTAGGAGATATTGTTGATGAACTTTCAAAACCTGGAAGAGATCCTCGTGAAGATATGCCTAAACCAATTTTGCGTAGTGATGTTCTAAAATTAGAAGATTTAAATGAAGGAATGGTTTTAACTGGTACAGTAAGAAATGTAATTGATTTTGGTGCCTTTGTGGATATTGGTGTAAAGCATGATGGCTTAGTACATATTTCTGAAATGAGTGATAAGTTTATTAAAAACCCATCAGAAGTTGTTTCTGTAGGAGATATAGTTAAAGTTAAAGTAATTAAAATTGATAAAGAAAGACAAAAAGTTGGTCTTTCAATGAAAGTTTAAAAAAATGTAGTTTACACAAAGAAGACCTTATTATAAGTTTTAAAGATAAACTTTAAAGGATTATAATAAAGTCTTTTTTTATACAATAGGAAAGTCATACTTACCTATTGTATAAAAGCTACAATTGCTAGCCCTTTGAGATTTTCTCCTTACAGTC
>CAQPRV010000078.1 GCA_948857205.1 uncultured Clostridia bacterium | reverse complement strand
TAGTTTTGAACGTGAAAGAGGCGCATTTTATATGATTAGAATTTCTTAATATTTGTAAGGCAGCCGAGAATTTGAATAAATATTTTAGATATTTTTTTCCCTTATTAAAATAAATACTCACTAAAAAATCAAGATTTGTAGTACTAAGGTAACATAGGTCAATAGCTAATTACTAAATTATAACCTTTACTTACAAAAAGTCAAAACTTGAAAACTATACTTTATTGACTAAAGAATACTTGAAAGTTATAATATACTTGTAAAATATAATAACATAAAATTGAAAAAGAATTGTGCTTTTAGGAAGGAATGAGATTAAAAAATGAAACAAAACTATTTAGAAAAACTAGAATTCAACAAAATCCAAGAAACACTAAGTACCTTTTCAATAACCTATATAGGAAAAGAACTTAGTCAAAAAATAGAACCAAGTAATAAAAAAGAAGAAGTAGAACATAACTTAAAAGAAACGCAAGAAGCAGTTAAACTAATAGAAAGAAATTCTACTCCAACAATAACAGAAATAGACAATATAGAAATAATTTTAAAAACACTTGAAAGCAAAAATACCTTATCAATAGAAGCTATACTATCACTAGTAAATATTCTGAAAATATCAAGAGAACTAAAAGACTATATCAATAAAGATTTTATAAACGAAGAAGAATATCCTATTTTATATCCATTATTTACAGAACTTTATACAAATAAAAATATAATACAAAAAATAGATTCATGTATAATAAATCAAGATACAATAGATAATAAAGCATCTAAGCAACTTGAAAGTATTAGAAAAAAACAAAAAAAATTAGAACAAGATATAAGAAACACTTTAAATAAAATGCTTCACTCTTCTACATATTCTAAATACTTACAAGAAAATGTAATAACAATTAGAAACGATCGTTTTGTTATCCCTGTAAAAGAAGAATATCGTTCAAAAATTAAAGGATTTATTCATGATATTTCAAATGCAGGATCTACTATTTTTATAGAACCTATTTCTGTATTTGATATGAACAATGAAATAAATCAACTAAAAATGGACGAACAAATTGAAATAGAAAAAATACTTAAAGAATTATCACTATCATTTATGCCATACACTAAAGAATTAAAAAAAGATAGCGAATTAATTGGAACTATAGACTTTATATTTGCCAAAGGAAATTTTTCAAAATCTATTAATGGAACTACTCCTATAATTAATAATAATAAGCAAATATCTTTAATAAATGCAAAACACCCACTAATTGATAAAAATAAAGTAGTTCCTATTTCAATTGAACTTGGCAAAGACTTTTCAACTTTGTTAATTACAGGACCTAATACTGGTGGAAAAACTGTAACTTTAAAAACTGTTGGATTACTTACTTGTATGGCATGTAGTGGATTAAATATTCCAGCAAAGGAAAATTCTAGCATATATATTTTTGATAAAATCTTTACTGATATTGGAGATGACCAAAGTATTAGTGATTCTTTAAGCACTTTTTCTTCTCACATAACAAATATTGTAGAAATAACTAAAAAGATTAATACCAATTCTTTAGTTTTAATTGACGAATTAGGCTCAGGAACAGATCCTGTAGAAGGTGCAAATCTTGCAATTAGTATATTAGACTTTTTAAAAAAGCAATCTTGTCTTACAATTGTTACAACACATTATCAAGAATTAAAACATTATGCTCTAGTAACAGAACACTTTGAAAATGCATCTGTAGAATTTGATATTAATACTTTAAGTCCAACTTATAAGTTATTAGTTGGTATACCTGGAAAAAGTAATGCCTTTGCTATAAGTAAAAAATTAGGTTTATCTGAATCTATAATAAACAACGCTAAAGCCTTAATGTCTAAAGATGAGGTGAATTTGGAGGAAATATTAAAAAACATTTATGATGATAAATCCACTATTGAAAAAGAAAAGATTGAAATTGAAAAACAATTAGAACAAATTAATTTATTAAGAAAATCTTTAGAACGTGATAATTCTTTACTTAAACAACAAGAAAATGATTTAATACAGGATGCCAAAATTAAAGCTAGAGATATTTTATTAAAGGCTAAAGATGAGGCTTCTTCAATTATAAAAGAATTAAATAACTCTTCTAATAACCAAAAGTCTAATCAACTACGAAATAAATTAAATGATAAAATTAAAGAATTAAATATTATAGATTCTGAAGAATTCATTACAACTAATAATAATTTAACTTTAGAAGATATCAAACCTAATATGGAAGTTTATATTTCAAGCTTTAAGCAGAATGGAATTGTTTTATCACATGTTAATAAATCAAAAGAAGTACAAGTTCAAATTGGTACTATTAAAACTAAGGTAAATATAAAATATTTATTCTTACCTAATTCAAGTAGTATAAATAATAAAAAAGATGTTAATTTGTCTTATTCTAAGATTTCTAAGACTAAGAATGTAAAATCTGAAATCAAGGTTATTGGTTTAAATGTTGAAGAAGCTTCTTTTGTTGTTGATAAATTTTTAGATGATTGCTCTTTGGCAAAACTTAAAACTGTAAGAATTGTTCATGGTAAAGGTACTGGAAAGTTGCGTGATGGGATACATAAATTTTTAAAAACTAATCACCATGTAAAATCTTTTAGATTAGGTACTTATGGTGAGGGTGAAATGGGTGTTACTGTTGTTGAATTAAAATAGTTATTGATATAATCTTTTTTGTAAAAGCCTATTATTTTTTTATTCAATAGGCTTTTACTATTGAACTATTGATTTTAAATATATTATTTCATTATTTTGTCTTTCTATTTTTTTTTCGATTCTTTCAAATCTCTCTTCATGTTCTTGTAGTTTTTCTGTATGAAAAGTTATTACATCTAATATTGCTTGTAATTTGTCTCCATGCTCTACTTCAATTCTTGTTAGTGTATTTCCTAATCTTGTTATTTCTTCTTGCATTTCTAGCAATATTTTGTCTCTTGCTTTTTCTCCATCTATAAGATTTAGAATTTGTTCTTCATGTTTATCTAATCTTTCTATTACTCGTTCCACTTTTTCTTCTTGAGTATCTAGTCTTTCTATCACTTCTTGCATTTTTTCTTCTTGAGTATCTAGTCTTCCTATTACTTCTTGCATTTTTTCTTCTTGAGTATCTAGTCTTTCTATTACTTCTTGCATTTTTTCTTCTTGAGTATCTAGTCTTTCTATTACTTCTTGCATTTTTTCTTCTTGGGTATCTAGTCTTCCTATTACTTCTTGCACTTTTTCTTCTTGGGTATCTAGTCTTCCTATTACTTCTTGCACTTTTTCTTCTTGGGTATCTAATCTTTCTATTACTTCTTGCATTTTTTCTTCTTGAGTATCTAGTCTTTCTATTACTTCTTGCATTTTTTCTTCTTGGGTATCTAGTCTTCCTATTACTTCTTGCATTTTTTCTTCTTGGGTATCTAGTCTTCCTATTACTTCTTGCATTTTTTCTTCTTGGGTATC
>CAQPRV010000077.1 GCA_948857205.1 uncultured Clostridia bacterium | reverse complement strand
CTGTCCATACTGCTTTTTCTGTATTTATAGCTTTAAATCCTTTTGGTATTACAGGATTGTTATATCCTTTCTCTTTTCCATTTATTGTGCTTTCTTCTTTTGCTACTTGTCCTACTTCTATTTTTAATGTTATACCCCTTTGTGAGTTTTCTTCTTCTGATAAATTTGCTTGTAAGTTTTCATTTACTTCTATTATATATCCATCTACTATTATAGTAGTTGGTAAGTTTTCTACTGCTTTCCAATTTTCTATCCCATCTATTTGTGATAAATTGTTATTTAATTTTTCTATGTCTATTTTTCCTTCTTCATTTTCTACATTTACTAGTCTAGCCTGTACTTTCATTATTGCTTTTCTTTTTTCTGCTACTATTTTTGATTCTTCTTTAACATCTTGCATTTGATTTAATGGCTTGTTATAATACCATATTAATCCACCTGCAATTATTGTTATTAATATAATAGAAAATAAAATAATTATAATTCCTTTTTTATTCTTTTTTTCTTTTAACTTTTGTTCACTCATTATTTATCCTCCTTTGTTTATTTACTTTTCTATTATATTTTAATTATGTTGTTTTTTCAATATAATTTTATAAATTATTTAGAATTATCATTTGATTATCTAATTTTTTTATCATCTTTGCACATTTTTCCCATTCTTTTGATGTTTTTTTATCAATTTCTACTTTTGCTTTATATTTTGCTTCGTGTTCTAAATTTGCCCAAAAATCCATTGCTATAGTTCTTATTTGTATTTCTACTTTAACATATATTATATTTTCTAATAAATTTATTGGTATCTCTACTATTAAGTGATAACTGGAATATCCACTTTTCTTAGGATATGTAACATAGTCTTTTTCTTTTATTATTCTTATTCCTGAAATATTTTTAAGCAAATTCTTTACTGTAAATATATCTTTTTCTGTTGGACATATTATTCGTAACCCTGCAATATCATTAATATTATCAATCATAGCTTGATAGGTTAGTCCGTAATTTTTCTTCTTCATTTTTTCTATTATACTTTCATGTGTTTTTATTCTTGTATTAATATGGTCAATTAAATTATATTTATTAAATATTTTTGATTCTTCTTGTATTATTTCTATTTTTGTTTTTAGTTCTTTTATTGCAATTGAATATATGAACGTTAATTTTTCGAAGGTTTTGTCACTCTCTTTTATTCCTTTACTAAAATCTATAAAGTTTTCCATTTTTATAATTGTATTTATTTCTTTTTTTGCCTTTTTCATACAAAATCATCTCTTTCTTTTATTAATTCCTTTACCTTAGTATATGCAAATCATATATTAATATTGTTATCTTATTATTGTTACTTTGTGTCTTTTTAGTGAATCCTAATAGAACAACAGTAATATGTTCTTTTCTAAAGAATAGAATAAATCTGAAAACTCAAAGTTTTTTCAGTAAATTTCTTTATTGGGTATTTTATATAATGGAAAGTCAGTATAACTTTGCATTATATAAAAAAACAGAATTAAGATTCTATAACAGTTTGTACTGTGTATAATTTTTAGCTTTGACTTTTTTAAATCCTGTTACTAAATTATACCTTAGTAAATCTTAATTCTGTTTTTTTATTGAAATTTTTTAATTATTTCTTCTATTGAGATATTTTGTTTTTCACCTGTTTTATTGTTTTCTATTTCTAATTGTTTCCCATCTGTCTTATCTCCTAGAACGATCATATATGGTGTTCCAAGTACTTTACAATCTCTTATTTTAGTTCCTATTTGTATATTTTCTCTATCATCTAAAATTGCTTGTATTCCTTTTTCTTTTAAAATATTATATATTTCTTTTGCTTGCTTCATTTTAGCTTCATCTTCGATCTTTGGTATAATTTGTATTTTATATGGTGCAATCGTTTCTGGTAATACAAATCCACAAGGTCCCCATTTTTCATTATTAATGATACTTTGTTCATATAATGCTGCTAAGGTTCTACTAACACCTATTCCATAACATCCCATATAATATAATTCTTCTTTTCCTTCTTTGTTTATATATTTTCCCTTCATCATTTCTGAATATCTAGTTCCTAATTGGAATATGTGTCCCAATTCCATTGTTCTTATTTCTTTAAATTTTGAGATGTCTGTTATATTGTATTCTTGTTGTAAGTATTCTTTGTAGTCTTCTCTTTCTAATATCTCTGTATTTAATCCAATTCCAGATTCCTCATTATATAATATTTTGTCTTCACCTTGTTCTGATATTAGCATAAATTCTTCTGATTTCTTTCCTCCCATTGCTCCATTATCTGCAACAATTGGTATTACTGGCATTCCTATTTTTTCAAAAATTTCTAAAAAGGCTTTTCTTGCATTTTCATAAGATTTCTCCATTCCTTCTTCATTAAGGTCAAAGCTATATGCATCTAACATTGGAAAAGATTTTCCTCTTAATAAATATCCTCTTGTTCTTATTTCATTTCTAAATTTTTCTCCAATTTGATAATATGTAACTGGTAAATTTTTATAAGATTTTAGTTTTTCTCTTGCAAATTCTAAAATAGCTTCTTCTCCTGTTGGTGCTAAACAAAATGTTCCTTTGTTTGATTCTGTTATTAACATTGTTCCTTCATCTACATAGTGGCTATATCTTCCTGAGTTTTTCCATATTGTATCTGGTTGTAGTGTTGGTAATAATACTTCTATACATCCATATTTATTTAAGGTTTCTGTTATTATTTTTTCTATATTTCTTCTTACTAACAGTGGAACTGTATTATATGCAAATAATCCTGCACCATATTGTACCAACTGACCAGTTTTTAATAATATACTTTGCCCAGGATACATTTCATCAATATTTGTTAATTTTACTGTATTCATTCCTGTTTGTGATAATTTCATATTTCTCCCTCTTTCTCTTGTTCTATTTGTTGTTTTTCTATTTCTTCTTGCTCAAATAAATCATCTATTACTATTTGCCTATTTTCATCTAATTTAAATTTTGGTAGTCTCGGCAAATCGTTTAGAGTTTTATAACCAAACATTTTTAAGAATTCTTGTGTGGTTATATATGACATTGGTTTCCCTGGTAGCTCTTTTACTTTTCCTGCTTCTTCTATTAAAGCATATTCTAATAGTTTGTATACACATCCATCCGCTGATACTCCACGTATTGCTTCTATTTCTGCCTTTGTTATTCGTGGATTGTAACTTATTATTGCAAGTGTTTCTATGGCCGCATTTGACAATTTAGGTTTATTTCTTTTGTCTAATACTGGATATATGTATTCATATAATTCTTTTTTTGTGCATAGTTGATAGGAATCTTCTACCTCTATTATTTCTATTCCTCTTTCTTGTTCTTGCCATTCTTTTTGCATTTCTTTTATTGTTGTTTCTATTTCTATTACTGATATTTCTAGACTTAGTAATAGTTCTTTTTTTTCTACAGGTCTCCCTGCTGAGAATAGTATTGCTTCTATTATTGATTTTATTTTGTGGTTCTCCATTTTATTCCTTCCTTAAATAGCTTGAAATATATTAATTGCAATGCATATATTATGTCATGAAATGATTTTTCTGTCAATATTTTTAAGTTTTCATGTCTCAACTTTTTGTAAGCAAAAATTATAATTCAGAAATAGCTATTGACTTAAGCTATCTAAGTCCCACAAATCTTGATTTTTTAGTGGGAATTTATTTTATATAAGGGAAGCAAATATCTAAAATATTTATTCAAATTCGAATGCAACTGGAAAATATTTAGAAATTATTATCATATAAAATGAGGGATGTTCAAGGCAAAACTACACTATTATCCATTTAGAATAAATTACGAAAGGTAGCCGAGAAATTTATGTGAAATGGATAATAGTTTAGTTTTGCCTTGAACATCCCTCATTTTATATGATAATAATTTCTACATATTTTCCAGTTGCATTCGAATTTGAATAAATATTTTAGATATTT
>CAQPRV010000076.1 GCA_948857205.1 uncultured Clostridia bacterium | reverse complement strand
TTCCATTATTGTACAATTGTACCATTTGTAATTTAAATTCTTCTGTAAATTCCCTTCTTTCTCTTCTTGACATGTTAATACCTCCATTTTTATTTTAACATGTCCTTATCTTTTTTGTCTAATTTATTATAACCAATCCATATTTAGTATATAGTGTTTCAAAAGCTATTCTATTATTACTACTTTTTAATTCTGTAAATAATTTCTTCAATTCTTTTTCATCAATTTTATTCATTCCATACTCCTTTGATTTATATATAACATATTTTGTAAAAAAAATAAAGATTAGACTTTTTACCTCTAATCTTTATACTACTTATTATTTTACCATATCTTCCATATTCACGACTTTATTTTCTACTGTATAATTAGATAAGTCAGGAACTTTAACATCTTCGTCTGTAACTTTATTAAATTCATATTTATATTCTTGTATATTATCTTTAACTTCTTTTACTACATTTGTACCTGGAAAGAATGATTTTTCTCCACCTCTATTAATCTCTTTTATTGGTAATCCTGTTTCTTTATCTATCCATATTTCCCATATATTATTTTCTGATCTATTCTTTAATACATAATATTCTTTTCCATAATCATAAGTATCTGTATCTATTGAATATACAAAAGTTGTTCCTATCTTTTGAAACAAGCTATTTCTATTAATAACAAAAGGAACATTTTTAATGCTATTAGCATTATTCTTCATCTCTGAAATATCGCCTTTTTCAATTATTGCTTTTTTATCTGTTTCATATATATATATTCTTTCATCTGAATTGATATTTGCATATTCAATTATGCTTGTTTCTATTCCATTATCTGAATAAACTTCCCACACAGATTTATATTTTCCATCTTTATAGTATTCTTTTCTAATTGAAGTATGATTATCAAATAATATTTCACTTGTTTCCTTATAAAAGTTATTAGACTGCAATGAGTTTTCAGCTCTACTAATAATACTATTTATTTTGATGAAATTATTTAAAAATATAATAAAAGCTATTAATACTATTATTCCTATTGATATTATTACCGATCTAATTTTGGTTTTTATTCTAATTTTTTTTAAATAATCTAACTCTATTTGCTCTTTATTATCATTTCCTTTTATATCTTCTTTAATATGTTTTAATTCAGTTTGACAACCTTCACATTCAGCTAAATGTTCTTCAACTAATTTTTTCGATTCTGGATTCAATATTCCATCACCATAATTAACTAATAAATCTTGCACAATTTCACATTCTTTTTTATTTTTCATTCTTATTTTCCTCCCTTATTTTTTGTTTTGCTCTATAAAATGTAACCCTTGACCAATTAGAAGTTTTTCCTAGTATTTCGCCAATTTCTTCATAGTTTAAATTTCCTATCATTCTTAAATACATTACTTCTCTGGATTTTTCATCAAGTTTTTGCATATCTTTAAATAATTTTAATTTTTCTTCTTTTGCACAAATGCTCTCTTCTAGTGTTTCATCATATAGAACATCTTCATTAATTTCTTCAAAAGACACATTAACATTTTTGTTCCTTTTCTTTAACTCTTTATACCATAAATGTTTTGCTATTTGACACAACCAAACAGATAACTTGCAATCTCCCCTAAATTTTTTTATATCTTTGACAGCTAATGCAAAAGTTTCTTGTGTCAAGTCTTCTGAAATCTCCTTATTTTGCGTTAAGCAGAATAAGTATTTATAAACAGCTGTAGAATATTCTTTATATATTTCTTCAATATTCTGCATAACTCATTTACCTCCTTCTACATAATAAGGGAAATTTTTTTTTTAATTTGTTACAAATTTTTAAAAATTTTATCATTTTTTTACTAAAAAATAAAGATTAGACTTTTACATCTAATCCTTACTCAAATTATTTTTCTTTTTCCAATTCTATAATTACTTCTTTACCATTTGTCTTAAATAAATGAACTTTTATTATATCTGTGGCGTCAAATTTTGTTAAATTGAATGTATTATAATATGTAACTTTACCATCACTTGTAACACTCAACGCTCCATCTCCATCAGATCTCATTGATGGTTCAAATTTTTTACCATTTGAATTTTCTACATATTCGTTATTATCAATTTCTATATCATTTGCTTTACTTAAATATATTTTAAATGCTGTATTAGACAATATTGCTTTATCAACTATTATATTATTATCGTTAATTTTCTTAACATTATAATTTATACTATTCCTTTGTGCCATTTCTTCTGGAACATCTAATTCATACTTCCATTCGCCAGTATAAATACTATTTTCATCAGAAATGAAACTATCAAAATTATTCCTAATCCTTATTCTATTAAATGTAACTATTAGCTTTTCTGCTATTGGAAAGTTCTCTGGATTCCCTGTTGCTGTTAAATAATATCTTAACTCATTCTCTCCAATTTTTTCAGCATAACCACTATAAGCTCCTCTATATGAATCATAATTTTCTCTTGCTTCTTCTTCCGTTTTATATAATTTTTGCATTTCTTCAGCTTCTATATCTCTCGTTGCAAAAATTTTTTCTTCATTTTCATTAACAACTTTTAAATCCATTAATTCAAGTTTTTGCATATCATCAATATTATATTTATCGCTTATCTTTATGTCAAAAGTCATATCAAAATTATTGTCATCTAATAAAAACGATTTTACTGAAATTTCTATTCCATTTGAATCTTGATATTCAGTATTAGTATTTACTACATATCCTTGCTCTGTTGCTGTGTTTATTCCATCACTTGCATTAGCACCAAACAAATTACTAATAAAATTCCCAATATCTTTTGCAAATACAACTCCTGTTATAGAAACCACCATACAACAAGCCACTAATCCTGTTTTAAATATACTATTTTTAGGTTTATTCATTTCTATTTTTTCCTCCTTTTCAAAGTTAGATATAGAAATCGTTAATTTTAAGTCTTTTAATATTTTTTCTTTATCCATCATAACTATATCCTCCTTTTTCTAATTCCTTTTTTATCTTTTTCCTTACTCTATGTAATCTCGATTTAACTTTAAATTCTGGAATATTCAAAACCCTTGCTATCTCTTTAATTTTCATTGATGAATAATAATATAAATTAAATATTTCAATGTCTTCCTCTTTCATTTTTTTAAGTGATTTTTTGATAATATCTTTTCTTTCTCTCTCCTCACATAACATATCTACACTTTTTAAATCTTCTATACTATTTTCATAATCAGAAATATCATAATTAATATTTATAATCCTAGTTTTTTCTCTAACTAAATTTTTAGTAATTCCTGCTATATATGAACTTAGTAATTTTTGTTCATCTAACTTATTAGTATTTTTCCATAATATAAAAAATGTATCGGATATTATTTCTTCAATATCTTCTAAACAAAGATTTCCATTTGTCATATTTTGAGCAATTTTATAGACATAACCACTATATTCATCAACTATTTTTTCTAAGTTGAGTATTCCATTATTCATATATTTCTTTATTTCAACTTTCTGTTCCAATTTAGATCTAAACTCCTTTTTTAAGATACCTTACATCTATATATTGATAAATTTTATAAAAAAGTAACCTTTTTTATAAAATTTTATCAAACTTTTGTAAAAAAATAAAGATTAGACTTTTACATCTAATCTTATATGTTTAATTTACTTAATTGTTTCTTTACTCATATCATCTAAATTATAAATATAAAATTCTGTTATTTCTCCATTTACACTTTTAACTCCATACGCTATTCCATCTATAAAGAAACTATGCCCAAATTCTAATTCTTCTCTTTTATTCTTATTGTTTACATTTACCCTATAATAATTACTACCACCTCTAAAATAACAATAATCATTATAAACGTATGCTAACCAATCCAGATTTACTTCATCAGAAGTCCAATATTCAAGTTCTGCGTTATTGTGTAAATCTACTGAAAATAATGTATAATTATTTTCAATATTATTATTTGAATCTAATAATTTTCTTGTATAGAAATATGTTCCGTGTATAGAATTATATACACTTCCAAATCTTCCTACCTCATCATTTTGCTCATTATCAAAATATATTATTCTTTGTTTCTCTCCATCACTATAATCAATATATGTTAAATACTTATCTGTTGCTGATGTTATATAATTTCTTCCCTTTGCAATCTCAACCTTTTCTGTTCCATCAATATTAGCTTTATATATGCTTCTACTATTTTGGTCAATATAATAAATAATATTGTCATCTACTATGTAAAAATAATTTTTTACATTTTCTATAACTATTTGTTTATTTTCTCCATTTTTATCCATTAAACATAAATTTCCTTGTGGAGTTCCATTAATTTGATCATACCCTATTTGATCTACGAAATATATTTTATCATCTGTTATCCATAACTGAATTGAAGCACCTTCGTAAATTTTTTGACTATTCCCTGATAAATCTATTTTATATATACCTTTTCCTCTGTAATAATGTGGCATTGTATAGATATATTCTCCATCAAAATATATTTTACTTATTCCATCTTCTATTGTGCATATTTTTTTATATTCCTTAGTTTTAATATTAAATACATATATACTATTATCAAAATCATTAACATATACTACAATGTTTCCAAGTTTTGCAAATACATCTCCTTTCTGCATACTATATGCTATTTCTTCTACTGTATATTGATTTACAGTTTCAATCACATTTTCTTCATTTTGTATTATATTACTATCATCATTATATTTTTCTTTACTTTCATCAACTGTTACTTGATTTTGACTATTTATACTCATATTTATAATTTGTATAATAATGACTATTGCAATTATACTAACTGCTATAAATATTTCTTTATATTTTTTTATTATATCTTTCATTGCAACCTCTTTTCAATTAAATGTTTTGCAAATATTTTTGAAATATTGAAATCTCTAAAATCCATATTTTGTTCGTTTAATTCAGCATATACTGTATTCAAATATTTTTCTGTATCTAATTTTACATTTTCTATGTCTGTACTTGTTTCTAAAATTCTCATTATTTGATTTATTGCGTCTGTTCCTGTTTCTGTTTTTAGATAATTTATATCTATCTTTCCTGTTTCTATATACCTATCTACATTTCTTTTAGCGATTATATTATCAAAGTTTGCAAAATTCATACATATATATATTGTTAATATTATAGTAAAATATGATTTTGCAAGATTAATTTTTTTATCCATAATATAAAGAATGGTTGGCACTAATAGAACAGCTTCTGTAAATAAACTACAATAAACCAGAAGTCTTAAAAGAGTGTAACCATAGACACTTTCGTAAAAATACATTCTTAAAGCTGATGATAGTAATATTATAAATGTAAATATAATCATTATTAAACACATACTATTGATATATTTGTTTCTGTTTTCTTCATCTTTATTTTCACTTTTCTTTGCAATTAATATAGTAACTAAATTTATTACTGATACCCACATTAATTGAAAAAATCCTTGTCTAGCATAATGTGCATAATTTATATTTACATTTCTCATAAATAATGATTTCACTTGAATAATACAAAATAGCAAATAAACTATATTTAATGCTCCAAGTATCATCTTTATTGTAAAATTGTCTTTTGCTTTCGATTTCGTAATTTCACTTTCTTCATCTTTTTCATATCTTGAAGAAATATAATCAAAGAAGCATAGAAAATATATAAAAGCACATATTATAAGGAATAATCTAATAATAGTAGTTGAAAGTTGTATTTTGCTAAGTCCATTTAATATGCTTTTTAACAATTCAGTAAAAATACTTCCAAAAATTTCATCTGCAGATGATAATAAAACGATTATGACTAAAACTATTGGTAAAGTAATACAAATTGCTTTAATTACTTTCTTTATTTTTCTATCTTTATTAGAATCTATATTTATTTTAAATTTTCCTTCTAAACTTTGTCTTAATTTTTCAAACGTTTCTCCAATAAAACTTAGTGGAACAAAAAACATTTCTAATATTTTACTAATTAATCCTAAGTTTAATTCAATGTTCTCTTTAAATGATTCTAAAATCATAAAAATCACTAATACTGGTATTGCAAAAATATTAATTGTGTTAAAGAAACTATTATTAAAAATAAAATATGTACTAGCCAAAAGTATTATTGGAATTATCAATATCTTAGCTTTAGAATTAATTTGTTTTCTGTTTTTTTCTAACAGATGTATTATAAAATATGTTATAGGTACTATAAATAAAAACATTGATAAGCCTATACCTTTTCCAAAAAATAATGTTACACACCATATACTAAAAATAACTGCTCCTATAAATATATCAATCATTTTCATATTCTCCTTCTTTATACTCCAAAATATCTCCTGGCATACAATTTAAAACTTTACATATTTTATCTAATGTTGAAAATCGTATTGCTTTACCCTTATTTGTCTTCAATATAGATAGATTTGCAGGAGTAATTCCTATTTCATCAGCTAATTCAGAAGATGAAATCTTCCTTTTAGCCATCATTACATCTAAATTCACTATTATCATAATTCCACCTCTTAAATTGTTAATTCATTTTCTCTTTTATATTCAGTTGCTTCTTTTAATAGCTCCGATAACATATATAAAGCAATTGAAACTCCCAAAAATAATATAAATAAAAATGCAAGAGTTAATGTAACTACTATATCTACTTCTTTTACTAAAACAATTTCATATAGTAGATCAAATAACCAAAATATCGAACCTATTAATGCAACTACTCCTGTAGATTTTAGTATTTTTATATTGCTATCACAAAATGGATTATTTTTTTTCAAACTATCAAATAACTCTATAAACTTATGTGTTATTATCAATAAAATTATTCCATTAGGATAAATTACTATACTACTCGCATTTAAGTTCAATCCAAATCCTTGTAATATAAATGGCAAAGCAATTAAAATTATAATTCCTCCCCAAAAACATACTTGTAAAAATCTTTTTAATATATCTCCTAGTCCACTTTTCCCTGTTATTCTCATAAAAAAATACCTCCATAATTTTTTTATTATGAAAGTATTTTATAACTTTAATTATTATTTGTCAATATTTTATTATTGTTTTTCGATATTTGTTAATCTCCAAAACATTCCCCTCCGATTATAAGCCCTGTTGTTACATCAATATAAATCTTACTTCCGTTTCCCATATCATCTTCTCTTGTAAAAACATAACATTTTCTTTTTACATTAGTATAAATTTCATTTATACAATTATGATTCATTGTAAAAAAGTTATTTGCAATTACTTCTTCCATTGTCATTATTTGTGATTCTTTTTCTCCACTTTCTCCAGTAGCTCCAGCTTCTTCAAATCCTATGTCTGCAATTTCCTCTGCTTTATTTTGTGATATTTTTATTTCTGAACTTCCTGGATTATAGTGTTCAAAATCTTTTAAAAATATTTCATCTGATCTATTGGCAACTCTTTTATCAAATTCTTCGTGCATTTTTTCCAGAGAGCTTTTTTGTAATTCTTCTGTAGTCCAATCAGAACCTGTATATGAAATATACTCTATACTATTTCCACCTTTATAATCTCCATCAGCTCCTTGTCCGATTTTCAAATAGTATGTTGAATATTCTTTTACTGGCATATAATAATAGTCATATATTTTATTCCATTCCAAATCTGTATCTTCTAATTCTATATATTTCACTTCTACTTTACTGAAAGTTTTCCCTCCATCTTGTGTGCTATATAATTCACAAGAATCTCCTCCATTGTTAGGCATTGTTATAAATCCTAAATATTGATCAAAAAACTTTACTTCGCTATCCGTTTTAAATATATCATCTATTCCATTACTAACATTTTCCCAAGTATTACCACCATCACTTGTTCTACTTATACTTCCAAATGCTACTGTCATTGCTACATCTTCAATTTCATACATTATTCCTACATCTTTATTAAAAAATTCTAAATATTTTATTGTTCCATTTTTCATTAACTCTATTGTATTCCAATTCTTCCCACTATCATCAGAATATACTAAATATGTTTTATTATTTGAATTATAAGAAAATATCGTTTTATATTCTGAAATTTGATATGTTTCATCATCAAATTTGTTCTTATTTGAAAAATCTCCTGGAACTTCTATTACATTTTCTCCATCATAACTTATATATAGCTTTCCATTTTCTATATAATATGAATTTTTATCTACATTTCTTTCTACTGTATTAGTTGTTCTACTATTACTTATTTTAAAATCTTTTTGATAGATTCTATAAAAATTTGCTCCTACCAATATTACCACTACTACAACAATTAATATTGCTATGATTATTTCTTTATGTTTTTTTAAAATTTCTTTCATTTCGATTTCCACCTATTATTAATATATTATCGTTTTTCATTATAACATATTTTTTCAAAAAGAAAAGATTAGACTTTCATCTAACCTTTAACATTATGATATTTTAGTCATCATTCATAAGAACATTAGAGGGGCTTCCTCCAATTATTTCTCCTGTAGTAGCGTCTATAAAATAAATTTTATTCATTCCTTCTTTTATATATTTATTATGATCATCTGAATAATTTCTTACATCTACATTATGTTCTACTTTTATTTTCCAAACTTTTCTTGCTATATTTTCTGTTTTATAATATGTTTCATTTTCCATATTACTTGTAACATCATATTTATCATTTTCAATCTGATATATAAAAGCATTCATTTTCTCTATTGATAAATCGCTTTTTATGTTAGTAATTTCAAAAGGACTAAATTCAACTTCTTTGCTCTTTGCTATATTGATAGCTTCTTCTTCCGTTATAACTAATGGATTTTTTTGATAACTACTATCTTTATTTAATAAAATTGTATTTAAAAGTATTTGTTCATCTACTACTATAAAAGAAACATTAAAAGATTCATATTTGTTTGCTATATTATCATAATATTTATAGAAATTAGCTCCTAGTAATTTACTACCTTGATTTTCAAAATAATAATCTTGCACATTTGTTTTAGAAAGCTTATATTCTCCTTCTTCTAAATCTAATTTATTATATACTTCAATTGCTACTTTAGAGATTTCTTCATCTGTTAATATTTGCGATTGTAAATGCTTATATTTTAAGTCCATATCATCAAATGCAATAAAATCTCCACCATTAGCATTTAATTGTACCATTAAACCTTCTTCATATCCCCATTTTGTTTTTACCATATAATAACTTGTAACATCTTCATCATAACCTCTTTTTAATTCAATTCTATTTATTGTTTGATTTTTATATCCTAATTTTTCTAATATTTCAATTCCTTTTGCTTTTGCTTCTTCTTCGGTTATTAATTCTTTCTTTTCTTCTTCTGTTACTTCTTCTGGTGGTAATTCACTTATCATTTCCTTGTATGTATAGCTTTCTGGTTCTTTCCATATTTTTTCATATAAATTAGTGGTAGCATATACAAGTCCTGTACCTAATCCAAACACAAGTAATATTGTTGCTACTGCTTTTGATATTTTATTTAACTTCGGCATATTCTTTTCCTCCTCTACAAAGTTGGATATAGAAATCTTTCGTTTTACATTTTTAAATATTTCTTCTGTTTCCTTATTCTTCATCACTATACCCTCCTTTTAATAATTCTTTTCTAATTTTTTTTCTAATTTTAAATAATTTTGACTTAATACTAAATTGAGAAATATTTAAAATATCAGATATTTCACTATATTTCATTGATGAATAATAGTATAATTCAAATATTTCAATATCGCTTTCTTTCATCTTTTTTACAGTTTTATCAATAATAGAAACCTTTTCCCTTTGCTCACAAATCATATCTAATTTAAAGAAATCCTGAATGATATTCTCATAATCAGAAATATCACTATGAATATTCACTACTCTACTTTTTTCTCTTACTAAATTTCTAGTAATTCCTGCAATATAAGGACTTAATTCTTTTGTTTTATCAAGCTTTTTTCTATTTTTCCATAATACAACAAATGTATCTGATATTATTTCTTCAACATCTTCTTTTGATAAATACTGTATAGCCATATTTTCAATGATTTTATACACATATCCACTATATTCATCTATTACTATTTCTAAATTTAATTCATTATTTCTTAAATATTCTCCTATTTTCTTCTTATTCAATTTAGATCTAAACTCCTTATTTTATTTAAGATACCTTACACTTATATATTGAGAAAATTTTATAATCGGTTTCTCTTTTTTTCTCATTTTATCATTTTTTATTATTTAGTACAAAAAAGAAGAATCACATAAAAAGCAATTCTTCTAACATAAATTTTACTATTTTTTTAATAATACACTTTCAATTTCATCATCAGTAATCATTCTTATCTCAATTCTATTTCCATTCTCATCAACAATTTCTGCTTTGTATTTATCGTTTTCTATTCCTAAAATAGTAGCTTTAAAATTTTTTTTTAATATTATTATACTTCATATATAAACTTCCTTTAATTCTATTTCATCTATCTTATGATATTTTATATAGCAAATTATCAAATTTACTCTTTACTACAGGAATTTCCTGTTTACTAAAACTCATTATATGTTCAACTATTTTATTTGCAAACATCTTAGTTTCTTCTACTGAATAAGTTCTATTATCTATATTTATACCTGCTTCATTAAATAGTTTTTGTTCTTCATCATTAAAGTTCATTTTTTTCTACCACCTTTATCATATTTTATTGCTAGAGTGATTATAGCACACTTTTATTTTTTTGTATATTTTTTTATAACAACTTCATCTTTATTTTCATCAAAAGAAACTTCAACTAATCTGTCATCTAAACTAATTCCTATTTTTTTAATATATTTATAAGGTATACTTACTTTTGCACTATAAGAATCGCCGTTTTTATCAAATATAACTTTGTTTATTTGTGGTTGTTGTAATTTTTCTTCTCTACGATTCTTTTTTTCATTTTCAAATCTTTTATCCTTATGTAATATTTCACTAATTGAATATCTACTTATACCTGTTTTCTCACTTATTTGTTGCATTGTATTTTTATCTGTAAAATACAAATCTAATATATTGTTTTTTATTTCTTCATTTATTACAAAATTAGACACATTATTTCTCCTTATCAATAATTTTCTTTATCTTATCATAAAAATTCGTTTAAGTCCAATATGAAAAAAGATAAGGTTGAAATTATCTTTCTAATACCTCATCTTTTTTTAATACTGAAAAACTATTCCTTATATTCTCATATAATAATTTTCCATAATCTCTATTGCTAAATTCTTTAATTGATAATTGATATAATTTATTATTAGATTCACAATATATTTCTTCAACTTGTCTACATTGTTCTTCGTCAATATCTACAATTTGACTATTGTTAAAATCTAAACGTATCCCCTGTATCTCTACTAATTTATCATTTATATAATCCTTTTTAACACAAAACCCACATTGTGTTGTTTTATCAAATACTTTAATTATTTTACCTGTATAAATATAAAATGATGGCTCTTTTGTTTTTAATAATTCATTTGTTTTCTCATTTTCAATATCTCTATATTTCTCTATGTCTTCTTTTATCTTTTTTAGCAAAACTACAGAATAAGAATCGTGGTATTGTTCAGAAGTATTTATATAATTTTGTATTAAATCTTCAATTTTTGTTATTCCTGTATGTAAAAATGCTTTGCCTACTATTAATAACTCTTGATTTCTTTTATCTTCTTCCTCCACCACATTACCTCTCTTTTTATCTTGATATTTCTTAAACTTCTAATTCTTCATCTTCTTGCTTTAAATTTTCATATTCATAAGGATTTAGTAATCCTTGTTTATAACTATCTACATACTCTTTAAGTTCAATTTCACTTAAATTACATATATGTTTTAACCAATTATTTGCTGTAATAGAAGCTAACCCTGTTCCAGTATTAACATTTTTCAATACTGCAACATCATCTTTAAAAATTTTATAGTTAGACCTGTCTTTTACAGTTTCCAATTGTTTATCTATTAGCTGATAAAATTTATGAAATTCTAATCCTAAAGTTTTATCTTTAATATTTTTAGTTATTTCATTATATTCCTTCCTTTTCTCTTCAATTTTAACTTTTGCCATATTCCACTCTTTTCTATTTATCAATTCTACTATTTCTTTTATATCTTGTAATAACTTAGTATCAAAAATTCTATAATTAAAAATTGAATAAGATGGAGATGTTGTTCCTATAAAATCTGTAAAATCTCCTTCTGATTCACTATTATCAAATATTTCCTTTAAATCTTTTTTTATTAATTGCTTTTTTTCTGATATATCCTGAAGCATATCAAACGGATTATCGTATGCCCCGTAAAAAATTGTATATTTTCCATCACTAACTTTAAGCACATTGATTGTCCTTTCATACTCCTTTTCTCCTATATACACTTTATTTCTTATATAGATTTCTTTCCCATCTTTTATCATTACAACAGGACGGATATTTGTATCTTCAAACCTAAAAGGCTCTTTTTCTATAATTTCAATCATTTTTTTCCTCCATAAAAATTGTTTTATATATTCTCTTACTGGCTAAGTTATAGTAATTTTTATTTATTTCAATTCCTATAAAATTTCTTGTAGTATTTAAGCAAGCAATAGCTGTTGTTCCTGATCCCATACAATTATCTAAAACTGTTTCTCCTGGATTGGTATATGTTTTTATCAAATATTTTATAAGCTCAACTGGTTTCTCTGTAGGGTGTATTGTTTTTGAAGGGTGTACCTTTTGAATCGAAATAATAGATGTAGGATATTTATTGGTATTTCCCTTTCTATAATCTTCTAACTTATTAAATTTTCCATAATTTTGATTTTTTATATTAGCTGTTTTATATTTGTTACCTTTTCCGTGTAATGGTTGTCCTTGTATAAATATTGGATTATATGTAGGTTGTTTTTTATAAAATACAGCTATTTGTTCGTGCTTTCTTAAAGGTTGTCTATTACTATTTAAAAATCCTGTTGTTAGTTGTTTATCCCATACTAAATCGTAGCGAAAATGCCTTCTGTTGCTATTTACTAAATCAATATAAAAACTACCTTGACTAAATAAAATAATAGCTCCATTTTCCTTTATAATTCGATTATATTGTTTCCAAAGTTCTTCAAAAGGTATTATCTTATCCCATTCATTTTTTGTCTTTTGAAAAGGCAAATCGCATAAAATTAAATCAATTGAATTATCTTCAATATCATTCATTAATTTTATGCAATCCCCTAATTTTAAATCTATATTCATTTATTTTATTTCTCCTATTCTATTTCTTGCTCCTCCTCTTGTTTTTTGCTCATTTCTAATTTTTCATCTTTTATAAATTGTTGTTCCATTCCGTGTAAAACTTGTTGTGTTCTTAATTCATCATCTAAAATATAACTTATCATCATTCCAATATCATCATAAATTTTTTCAAAATTAGTTTTTATATTTTTAATATCAAAATAATAACTCAAAAAAACATCTTCTTTATATGTATTCTTTTTAATTATTGGATATACAGAAACAATTATATCTGGATTATCTTTGTTATATTGAACAAATAAAGGTCTTTCTCTATCTTCTTTACTTAATTCTTTATTCAACATTTCTTCATACAGTTGTTTCTTTTCTTCAATTGATAGACTATTATTCTCTGTAATTGATTCAAGTGAATAAAATAATTTGCTTACATCTTTAAAATTCTTGTTAGGTAAAGTTTCCATTTTATAATGTAGTTCTAATTCTGATGGAATAATTTCAAGTTTCCTTCCATCAATTCCATTATTTAATATCTGATTTATTTTATTCTCGTATTTTTTATAAACACCAAGTGAGCCTAACACTCTATAATCATCATAGTAATTTTGGAGTTCAACAGATGTTTTTTCTCCAAAACCTAATTTAGCAAGTCTGTGAGAGCTATTTGTAAAATGTAACATACCTGAAACAATATCAAATATTAATGCACTATATTTTTCTTCAAAGCTTTCCTTTTTCTTATAAAGTTCTACATTATCAAAAGTAATAGGATAACTTCTCATATCTGCAATATCTGCAGTCATTATATTATTTTTTCTATCCATTCTTAGATTTTTTATATAATCAGATCCCATTTACTCCTCCTAGTTATTCAACCTCTATATTTTCTTCGCCTTGTTCTAATCTGTTGTATTTTTCTTCAAAATGTTCAAGTTTTTCTTTCATTTTTTCTATTAGCTCTTCTTTAGACATAATTCCATTCATATCAAATACTTCATATTCATAAGTTTCCATTTCTTTTGAAGTTTTATTGTAAAAGTTGTATATAATTTCTATATTATTATCGTATTTTACTAAAAAAGCTTCTTTACTAACATCAGAATTAGTTATCGTTGCAATTTCTAATCCTTCTCGAATACTTGCAAAATCCTGACTATATTCACAAATTTCTTTTAATTTAGAAAAGCAAAACTCGTTATCAAATACAAAAATATATCCATTATCTAAAACTACATTTTTGCAATCTTCTTCTATTTCACTTAATTCTGACAAGTATTTTCTTACTTCTTCTTGAGTTTCTTCATCTACAAAATCATCTATTATTTCTTTGTCTGTATAGAAATAATCATTTCTTAAAATATCTACAATTTCTTTTGGAGAACAATTTTCCCAAATCATAGTATACCTGTCTTGTGCCATCTGCTCTTTTCTTTCTTCTAATCTTTTATAATCTTTATTTTGTTCAAGTAATTCCAAATATTCATCACTTGATATTTGATATTCTTTAATCAATTCAAAAGCTTTATCATTTACTCTACTTATTATACTGTCTTTAATATCCTTAGTTTTTTTATTTTTAAAATCAATATCTAATATTTTTTTGCATATTAAATCTAACTCTATTAAATCTTCTTTTGCCTTCATTCTGTCAATTTGATTTCTAACATCTTCACTTTCTATGCCTAACACCTTTGCATTTATAAGTTTTGCTAGTGGAACAGCTAAATGTCTTAAATATGCTTTTATATCTCTATTTTCATAATCAAGTTTTATAAGCATTGTTTTAATTCCATTTTTCTCTTTATCTGTTGCAGTTTTTATTTGATCTATTACACTTTCATAATCAAATAAATGTCCTACTTTATCAGTTTCAACTGTAAAAGTTTCACTTAATTTAATACCTTTTCTCTTTATAAATTCATCTAACCAATTATTAAAATCATTTTCTTTATTCATTTGTATCTCCCTATTGTTCAATTTCTTCTTTTTCTTCTAGTTTAATATCATAATCAAATGCAATACCTTCGACTTGTTGAATTAGTTCGTCCAGAATCACATTAAATCTTGATGTTTTTTCAAGATTATTAAATTTTATTGTTTCTATATCTTCCAATAAGCAATCTCTTAAATCAGAATTATAATATCTGTTATCCATTTCAATTCTATAAGCAATATTTTCAAGTGTATCTAAATCATATTCATTAAGCTTATTTAGTTCATCTATTAATGTTTGTGTATCAGTTATTTTTTCATATTTACTCAATACATCTTTTTGTTTTATTTCATTTCTAAAATCTTTAAGTTGTTCTATAAAACTATCTATTTCATCTAAATTATAATTACATACTTTTAATATTTGAATATTGATTCCACTAAATTTTTTATTTTTTACTTTTGCTGTCATTCTTGTTCCAACTCCTCTTCTTTTGCTAATAAATCTTGTATACTTTTTCCTTCAATAGTTTTTACATACTCTTCTAATGATTTCTTTAACATTTCTTTTTCCTCTGATTTAGGTAAATATATATAATACTGTCTATCATCATCAGTAACAGCTACAATTGTCATTTCGCAACTATCATTTTTACTATCATAATTCAAATAAGCGTCATAATAGTCTTCATCATAATTTAATTCTTTTAATCCAAAGTTTTTTTCTATCTGACCTGCGTCTAAAGTTGTTAGTGCATTTATAACTCCATTTTCAATTAAAATACCATCTTCAAAAAATATTTCTTTTTCATTAATCCTTTTATTAGAATTTATTTTAGTAAATTGTTCTATATTTGGTATATAATCTATACTTTTATAATCGTTTCTTTCACATATTCCTAAAATTTCATTATTACATAACTTTTCAAGATTCGTTCTTCTTAGTATTGAATTATATGAATCTAGCAAATTAATTAATTCTATTCCTTTACATACAGTTTGTAAATTGTAACTTTTTTCTAAATTATTTAAGTCAAGAGAGTACGAACATATAAATTGACTATTTTCACTATTAAATATGGCTATTTTAAATTTTGAACAATCTGTTCCATCATTAATCATATCTTTGCCTTCAGCCAAAACCTTTTGTAAATTTTCTTCATTCAATTTACCTTTTCTTATATATTTAAGTCCAAAATCATTCCCTGCTTCTAAAGCATAAACAATCATATAAGTATTATTTACATCTTTAACTTCACTATAATAATCTTTTAATAATATTTTTCCAATATCTTCATTAATATATTGAATGAATTGGTCTATTTTTATAGTTTCTTTAAGATTCAATATAAATAATTCATCTGCTGAAACTTCACTTATATTATTAGGATAAATATATACATCACTTCTATCAATTTTATATTGATTATTTTGAGAATCTTCTGTAATTGTAACTAATAAAGATTTATAGTTTAAATCAAAATAATTGTGTGAATAAACTCCACGATTATCAAATTCTCCATTATGTCCTCTTAATTTTTCATATAAGTCTTTAAACGTAGTACCTTTTATTTTTTCTTCATTTATTAATTTCTGCAACTCATCACATTCTTCTATTGCCATTTTTATTGCTTTAAAAATATCTTCTTCACTTATATTTAATTCTTTTATAAATTCTTTGTCTTCAATTACTTCTAATATTTTCTCTTCATTATTCATTTATTTCCACTTCTTCCTCTTTTGTTCTCTCATACTCATCTAGTTTACTTTTAAATTCTTTTGCCTGGTTTATTATTCCTATTTTATTTTCTTTACTTATTTCATCACTATTTTCTGTAAAATTAATAACTTCATCTAAATAATCTTTAATTTCTTCAATCTTCCCATAACAAAATGAATCTATATATTCTGTATGTTCATATAAGCCATTTTCTATATACCAATCATAATATTTTAGATATATAGAAACTCCTAATTCTCCCATTTCCTTTTGAATCTGTTCTATATTTTCATCTCCAATTGTTACTGGTATTCCATATTCATTGAATAATTTATTTTCTAATTGTTTTATAACATTTTTTGGATAACATCTGTATGTAATAAAAAAATTATCTATTTTATCCTCATCTACTTCTAATTCAAATGTTTTTGCTTCTTTATCATAATTTAATTGAGGATATTTTTGAATTGTTTCTTCCTCTAGTTCAAGAGAAGCCTTGTCAACTGTAAACATAGTATACTCGCCTAATAATTCTTTATATTTGTTTTCAAAATTGTTTCTAGCAATTATTTGCATTGCATATAATTTTTCACTATTCAAAGCATTATTATTGGTATCATAATTAATTTTAGTCATTATATATTTGTTCAATTCTTCATCAGTTGTGCATATAGAATATAAATAAGCTAAACCATCATAAATATTTTTTCCTTCTTGATGAATATATGTATACATTTCTCGAATATTATCCTTTGAAAAATTAAATAAAACTTTTCTATTAGTGGTATGTTCTTCATTTTCTATATTTTCTTCATCTTTTATAGAAAAATCTTTATATTCCCAAAATTCAAATCCATACGCATTATTTACAAAGGTTTCTATTATATTTCCTTGTGATTCTAATATTTTATATGCTTTATCATAATCTTCTCTTGTTTTAAATGTATACACATATTTATTTAAACCAAACATAGCTTTCGATATATACTCAAATTCTTCTTCATCATTATATATTCTCTCTTCTAATTCTTTTGAATATCCTTTATTTTTCATATAATAATTTCCTCCAAATTATTATTTATCCTATAATTCATTTTCTTCTGTTTCTTTTGCAGATTCATCAAATTCTTTTGCAATTAACTTTTCTTGATACATATTTATAGCTTGCTCTGTTAATTGTTGTCTTAATTCAGAATTTGTAGGATAGAACATATCTTTATATTCATCATCTTTTGTTTTTCGATTAGGAAATTGTAAATATAATTTTCCATCATTACTTTCATTTAATCTAATATCTTTCAAATAGATTCCATTAGTTTCTAAGCCCACCATAGCTTTTGTCTTTTTTGATTGATCATTTAAAGGATTTGCTTGTGTTACAGTTACACCTTTTTTATTATCTACTTCTATATCAGCAACTTCAAATTCGCCTTTTTCTTTTTTCTCTTTATAAGCGTTAATTAGCGTATCGCTAATTTTCTTAAATACATCATTATCTGCAAACATTAATCTAGTTGTAATTAATTCATCAGTAGACCTTTTCTTAAATTTTCTTTCTGGAAATTGCAAATACAAATTACCATTTTCACTTTCATTAACCCTTATTCCGTCAATTCTCATTCCTTCAACCTCTAATGAAGCAATTGCCTTTATTTCTATTTCTTCATTTTTTACTAGCCCTAATGACTTTACTTGAATACTCATACTTTTACCTCCTAAAATTAATAAAAAAGAGAAAAGGATTATTTCCCTTTCTCTAATTTCTTCATAATATAATATTAACACTTAAAAAACTTATTGTATACTGCATAATTTTGCAATGTTTTTGCAAAATTTTATGTCTATTTATATTTATTTGATAAAAACTTAGCTGAATTTATTGCAAAATCTAAAAATACAGCTTCTCCTTTTTCATCAACTGTTCCTAAGATATTTTTTAACTCTTCAAATTTAGTTTCATTCTTTATCTTTACATCTTTAACATTGTCTAATACAAAATAATCTAAACTTGTCTTTAAAACAATAGATATTTTTATTATTGTTTCTAAACTCATTTTTCTTCTGCCATTTTCTATGTCTGATATAAAAGAAGCTGATACATTAATATCATTCGCTAAATTTTCCTGCGTTATTTTCAAAAAGTTTCTTCTTTCTCGTATTTTATTACCTACTTTCTCATAATTTACTGTTACTTCCATAATATCAACCTTTCTTATATTTAATAACAGTATATTATTTTTCGACAAATTTTTTAATAATCTGTTAGCCATAAATGCTCGCTAATAGTTATTGCTATATTTCACTTTCTTGTTTCTCATAAAGTTTTTGCCTATATTCATTAACCAATTTTAAATACTTTTCTTCACAATCTTCTATTTGTTTGTAATTTTTTTCGACAAACTTACTTCTTCTTTCCTTATCTGTCATTGCTTCAATTTCTTGTTTTATATCATTATTATCTACTCCATAAAATGCTGTAAATACACCACATAATCCCCAATATCTATCTTCATATTCTTTCATTCTTAAATCAATATATTTTATCTTTGAATCCAATAATTCAGAGATAATAAAGTTATTAGGATATTTTTCTTTTAGAAATATAATTCCTGATTGATTTTGAGAATTTAAAGTCAATTCATAATAATGAAAAACGTCTTTTGTTAAAAGATCATATTTTTCAAAAAATTTTTCTTTTTGTTCCTCTGTAATATCGGTAATTTGGTTTACTTCTAATAATTCATCTAGTAATTGCTTATAAAATTTAATATTCATTTGTGAATCTCCTTTCTGATTAGGTATCGTGATAATTTTCAATTACCTCCATTATACTGTCAAAGCTTCACTAATTTCATCTTTTTCGTTTTCTTTGACTTCTATTATTTCATCAAGAATATTTATACAATTTACAAATTTTTCATATAATTTATCTGTTATTTGCTCAACTATTTGCTCATAACTTTTGTTTCTAAAATCTATATTTAATAAAGTAAACATATTATTATTTAATGCCATTATTTTTTCTACATTATCTCTATTTAAAACATTGAAAATATCTTGATTTAACATTTCATTTGCATAACTTTCTTCTGTTCCTGAAAAAATATCTTCTTCATCATTTTCTAAGTTTTCTTCATACATTTCTAATACATTATCTAGTTCTCTTTTTATAGAATCAGGTACTTTTAATTTAGGATTAAAAAACTCTCGTACTTTTAAATCAACATAGTTATGTAATTTTTCACTATATTTATCATATTCTTGCTTACATTGTTTTTTTTCTTCATTTTCTTCTTTAAAATCCCATAATTTATATTCTAATTTATCAGCTTCATTTTTCATATTTCTGTATTGTTTATCTTCAAATAGACTATCAGTAATACGTTCAAGCTGTTTAACTAATTTGTTTCCACCTTTTTGAAAATGTAAATATCCACTTAAGCCACCTTCTACTAAAGAAACATATAACCCCATTAGTCCTTTTTCATTATAAATTCTTGTTAGTCCAGGATTTTCCATACTTATAAAGTCTTTTGGATATACATTATTACTATCCATTCGTGAAAAAACTCTATCTTTTTTTATTACTATGCTTTTTACTATTTCGTAGCTCATATTTGTTTATCCTCCTCATTTTGAGATTTTTCTAATTCATAGTTTTTAACTTTTTCAATCATTTTTACATTATCGTTATATAAGTCAATAACTATATTTCTTAATTCTCTATAAGCTTGACTTCCACCTGTACTCATTCTTTGCGTATCAAAATCCAATACAAATAAACAGTCTTGTATTCTTTCTTTTAAATTTTTTTCATTAGTTTCTTTTTCCATAATATCCTCCCTTTTTATATACTTTCTGATTCTTCTTCATCTAAAAAATATTCATTGTCTAATGCGTCAATTGAATCCATTGTCAATGTTTCAACAGATTGCCAATTTAAGTCATTAAATATAGTTGCTACAAAATCTTTAAGCTTATATTTTTTTTCATCTACGCCTGACTTTTCATAAGCTTCTTTTACTTTTTCATATATTGTTTGATATGTTTCATAGTCTTCTCCTGGTTTGCTTTTCTTGTTTATTTTGTCTGCTTGTCCTTCTGAAATATAACAGATTCCATCTTGTCTATAAAAATTACAAATACTTTTATAAATATACCCTTCTTGATAATATTCTTTTTTTACTGTTCCATCTTCTAAAATTTCGCCAATCTTATTTTCTGGAATATCTAAATAACTTTTATGATACAATTTGTATGATTCTTTTTTATCTGGACTTACAAGGCTTGAATTTTTTACTCCAAAATCAGCTATAAATTTTATACATTCATTATAATCATTTGACTTAAATAGAATCTTCTTTTCTAAATCTCTTCCTTGATCTGTAAAATGTTCTTTAATATAATCATCATAACAATAACCAGTCCTATTTAAAGCTCTATTTATGGTAGCTTTTGTTATTTTATCCCATTTTTCTCCAAACGAGTAACATTGTCCATAAATATTTAGACAGTCTATCCTACTTCTATTTTTCTCCGTATCTATTGTTAAAATATGAGAACCTATTAAAAAATCATATATATAAAATCTAAATTCATTTTTCATATTTTCTATTCCACCTTATCCTATCTTTCATTTACAGTTCTTTTTTTATTTCTTGTTCTCTATCATATCTGTTCAAATCACTAGCAATAATCATATCTTTTGAAGCTCCTACAATTAAATTACCTTCTTTATCTAAATTTTTTGTTATATCAATTTTATTTGATTCACAAAACTTTTTTACATCATCTAATGATTGTACTTTTGCAACTAATTTTGGATCTAATATTTCAAAATCACAATTAAAACAGCAGTCGCCTATTAAGTCTACATCTAAATTAGATTGAATTTTATAGTCTTCTACTAATAAATATTGGTTTTGATATATATGATTATGATTATCTAAATCACATTTGATTATATATTTATAATCCTGCATTTGAATTTTTGTATTTTCGCTACTATTTTCTACTACTTCATATTTTTCAATATCTGTAATTACACACGAATCTCCTCTTTCATTCATATATACTGGTAAAAAAGCGTTCTCATATATTCCATCATTTACTTTGGTAAAAATATATCCATCATATGACTTTATTTTTTTTGGAAAAATATCAGTTCCATCATATTTATAAAATTTATCTTCTTGCATTTGCTTATTTTTAAATATTCTCTCTATTTTTGGAGATTTACCACTCTCATCAAGTAATCTAACTTTAAAATCTACTGTGTTATAGAAATCTTTCATATATTCTGGTAATATTTGTTGTTCTATAATCTCATAAAATTTTTCTACGTCCATATCAGATAGCTTATTAGGTACAGTTACATCTATTGTAAAATGCTCAATATCCTTATCAATAAATAATAAAGTTTCTGTTCTTATTATATTTAAACTTTCTAATCCATACGAATCTAATTTAGCAGTTATTTTATTATAGTAATTTATTATAGTTTCATTGCCATTTCTGTAATTACTCTTTTTCATAAACTATCTTCCTCCTTATCTTCTATTTCTTTATTATCTCTTAAATAGTTAAAATTACATAAATGTAAAAAATCTTTATTTACATCTTCAATTCCAAATTCGTTTTCTTTTTTTCCTATAATTTCTGCATTATAAAAGTTTCCTACAAATTCTAATTGTTTCTCCTTCTCTAATTTCATAAAGTCTTTATATGTATAATAAGCAATTTTATTTTTACTACCATCTGGATCTATGTCAAGTTTTTGGACACTTTTTTTGAGAATTTTTTTATATTTTTGTTAGTGTCTTGTTATACTAACATATTTTTTGATTTTCTAGTTCATATGGTATTTTATAACCTATAGATGAATGTATTCTTCTGCGAT
>CAQPRV010000075.1 GCA_948857205.1 uncultured Clostridia bacterium | reverse complement strand
TTATTAAGGTTTTTAATTTTACAAAGAGACAATATAAATAAAGTAATACGAATATCTTTAATACTTATTTTGGCAGGAGGAATTAGTAATTTAATAGATCGAATTGTGCATAAAGGAGTGATAGATTTTATTGACATTTCTCAAAAGATAGAGCATTTTCCCATTTTTAATATAGCAGATATATTTATTATAATAGGATTTATCATGTTTGTTATTGTATCATGGAATAATATAATGAGTTTAAGAAAAGAAAATAGGGGGAAAAGTAAGATTGATAAGTAAATTAAAAGTAGAGCAAGTAGAAGAAAAGGTGAGATTAGATTCCTATATAGCAAGTCAAAATTTGGAACTATCTAGAAGTATGATACAAAAATTATTAGAAGAAAATAAGATAACAGTAAATGGAAAAAAGGAAAAAGCATCTTATAAAGTGCAAGAAGGAGATAACATTGAAATTGAAATAAATATACCAAAAGAAATAACAATAGAAGAACAAGAAATTCCTCTTGATATCGTATATGAAGATAGTGATATTTTAGTGGTAAATAAACAAAAAGGACTAGTAGTTCATCCAGCAAGTGGAAACTGGGAAGGTACCTTAGTAAATGGAATAATGGCACATTGCAAAGATAGTTTATCTGGAATTGGAGGAGAATTAAGACCAGGAATTGTGCACAGACTAGATAAAGATACTTCAGGCCTATTAATTATTGCAAAAAATGATAAAGCACATATTGCAATGTCAGAACAAATAAAAAACCGAAAAGTAAAAAAGACTTATATAGCATTAGTAAGAGGAACTATAGCAGAAGCACAAGCAACAATTCATATGCCAATAGGAAGAAGCACAAAAGATAGAAAAAAAATGGCAGTAGTAAAGAATGGAAAAGAAGCAATTACCCATTTTAAAGTATTAAATCGATTTACCACTTCGAAAGGAAGTTATACTTTATTAGAAATAAAAATAGATACGGGAAGAACACATCAAATAAGAGTACATATGGCAGAAATAAGGCACCCAGTAATTGGCGATTACGTATATTCCAATGGAAAAAATGAATTTGGAATAGAGGGACAATGTTTACATGCACAAAAATTAGAATTTAATCATCCAGTTACAGGAAAACATATGGAGTTAGAAGCGGAGTTACCTCAATATTTTTATGAAATATTGGAGATATTGAAATAGTATCATATAAATAACACCTTTTTATTAAAATATGTATAAGATTTGATTTAACGTAAAGGCGAATATTGCTGGTCTATGTTAGAAAGAGAGAAGGAAATGGAAGAATTAGAAAGGCTTCAAAAATATTTAGCTAATAATGGGATTGCCTCGCGTAGAAAAGCAGAAGAGTATATTTTGCAAGGAAAAGTGAAGGTAAATGGAAAAGTTGTAACAGAATTAGGTACAAAAATAAATCCTAGAGTAGATAAAGTTGAATTTGAAGGAAAATTAGTAAAAGAGAAAGAAAAAAATATTTATGTTTTACTAAATAAACCAATTGATTATGTAACAACAGTAAAAGATCAATTTAATCGTAATACAGTAATTGATTTAGTAAAAAATGCAGGAGATAATCTTCTTCCTGTAGGAAGACTAGATATGTATACATCAGGTGCATTAATCCTTACAAATGATGGAGATTTTATTTATCATGTAACACATCCAAAACATGAAGTGGAAAAAACATACACAGTTACATTAAGAGGAAATGTAACTGGTGAAGATTTAGAGAATTTAAAGCAAGGAGTCACTATAGATGAAAATTATATTACAAAACCTGCTAAAGTACGTATTTTAAAAATAGATGAGGAAAAAAATAGATCTCGTTTAGAAATTATAATTCATGAAGGTAAAAATAGACAAGTAAGAAAAATGTGTGAAGCAATAGGAAAGAAAGTAATTGCACTTCATCGCTCTAAAATAGGAAATATTAGTGTGAAAGATTTAAAAATAGGAGAGTTTCGTTATTTAACAAAGGAAGAAGTTGAAAGTTTACAAAGGATATGAGTTAAATAATCTGGGGAAAAATAGAAAGAAAATTTTAAGAAAAATATAGAAAAACAAAAGCACTAAGTATATAATTTGGTTAACCACAACCGAAAAAAATATACGAGGTGCTTTTGTTATGGATATGTTATCAAATGAAAAGATTAATTTCAAGAGTTTAGAAGAAAATACTTTTAAAGAAATGATGAAATTAGGAAGAGAAATAATACAAGATGAATTAAGGATGTTAGACAAATTAATAAAAGACTACAGAGATAAAGAAATATTTGAACCAAAAGATTTTCAACCAACAACTCTAAAAACGAAATTAGGAGAAATACCAATAGCTAGAAGAAGATATAAAATGGTAGTAAATGGTAAAGTAAAATGGATATATCTTTTAGATGAGTTGTTAGAAATAAATGATTTTGGCTTGTATTCGCAAGGAATAGTAGAAATGGTAACAAGAGAAATAACAAAAAAATCATATAGAGAAACAGCAAAAACAATATCAGAAGATACAGACAACACAATATCACATACAGCAGTAAGAAATATAGTTTTAAAGTTGGGAGAAAAGATAAAGAAACTAGAAGAAGAAAAAATAAAACTGTATGAAGAAGGAAAAATTGAAGGAGAAAAAGAAACACAATATATATTCTGTGAACACGATGGAATATATATAAAGAAGCAGAAATCAAAAAAACATAAAGGAAAGAAGAACTTTAAAGTAAAGCATTTCAAGAAGAGAAAAGGGAAAAAAAAGAAAAATGGAATCGAATTAAAGATAGCAGTAATCCATGAAGGAAAAGAGCCAAGATATACAAACGATTACAAATTAAAAAACAAAATAATAGTAGGAACAGCAAGTAAGGCAAAAGATTTAAAAAAAATAGAAGATACAACAATAGGAACAACATATAAAGAACATACAATAAAAAATGTAATAATAAATGGAGATGGAGCAGACTGGACAGGAAGTATAGTAGAAGGAGCAAAAGAAATATTTCAATTAGATATGGCACACATCCAAAAGAAAATATATATGGCAGTAAGTGAAGAAGAATACTTAAAGAAGATGCAGGATATTGTATATACAGAGCAAGCAAAAGAAATATTTAGCTTGATATACAATTACAAAGTAGAATTAGAGGCAGATAATAAAATAGCTGAATTAGAAAAAGTAAAAGAATTAGAGGAATATCTAAGAAACAACGAAAAAGGACTACAAAGATATCAATACAAATTAGGATATAAGGAAGAACAACTAGAAGAAATAAAAGAACAGCTACCATCATTAGGTTCAGAAGAAAGCGAGATGTATTGCATATGTAGAGACAGAATGAAGAAAAATAGAACAAGTTGGAGTGTAATAGGAGCAGAATCATTATTAAAAGTAATAATGAACAAGATGAATGGAACGATAACAGAAATAATAACGAATAAAGCAGAAAAGAAGATAAAAGAAGAACTAGCAAGTAGGATACCAGACCCAAAAGTGGTAAAAAAGAAGAAAG
>CAQPRV010000074.1 GCA_948857205.1 uncultured Clostridia bacterium | reverse complement strand
TGTAGTTTTGAACGTGAAAGAGGCGCATTTTATATGATTAGAATTTCTTAATATTTGTAAGGCAGCCGAGAATTTGAATAAATATTTTAGATATTATTCTTCCCTTTATTTAATTATCTGCCCTAAAAATCAAGATTTGTACAACTTATGTAACTTAGAGCAATAGATATTTACTGAGTTGTAACCTTTACTTACAAAAAGTCGAAACTTAAAATTATTTTATATTGTTAAAACTTATGATATAATCATATAAATTAAAAAAAGGAGAAAAATAAATGGAAGATAAATTTAAAATAACAAAAAAAGCTGGAATATATGGAATACTTGGAAACATATTCCTATTAGTTATAAAAGCTCTAGTTGGATACCTAAACAAAAGCCAAGCCATGATAGCAGACAGTGTAAACAGTGCTGGAGATATCTTCGCATCCTTAATGACCTTTATAGGGAACAAAATAGCTAGTGTACCAAAAGATAAAGACCACAACTTAGGACATGGTATAAAAGTCAATACCAAAATTACCAAAAAAGGGAAAATAATTTTTACCAATTTAGACACCATAGATTAACCACTAGTATTGTTAATATTTTCCATTTTAGACATCATATCTTTAATTCGATAAGATTCTCCTGCAATATTAAAAACATATGAGTGATGTAATAGTCTATCTAATATTGCATTTGCTAGTACATTATCATTAAACAATTCGCCCCATTTAGAAAAAGTTTGATTTGTTGTTATTATTGTTGAACTTTTTTCATATCTTTTTGCTATTAGTTGAAATAATAGATTAGCTCCATTTTTATCTACTGGTAAATACCCAATTTCATCAATTATCAATAATTTATATTTATTAAATGTCTTTAGTGCATCTTTTAAACGATTTTCTTGATGTGCTATATTTAACTTTGTTATTAAATCATGACAACTTATGAAATAAGTGCTTACTCTTTTTTTGGCAGCTTCTATTCCAATTGCTGTTGCTATATGTGTTTTTCCTACACCACTTGAACCTACAAGTATCACATTCTTTTTTTCTTCTACAAATCTTAATGTTTCTAAATCCATAATTTCTTTTTTATTTATACTTGATTGGAATTCAAAATCGAATTCATTTAATGTTCTTTTAAATGGAAATCCTGCTACTTTAATATTAAATTCTGATGCTCTTTGTTCTTTAAATTCAATTTCTTTTTTGCTTAATTCATATAAGGCATCTATAAATGAAATATTATTTTTATTTATTTCATCTAAATATGTTGATAAATATGTACTCATTTTATCTAATTTTAATTTTTGTAAATTATTTATAACTTCATTATATATCATTATTTTTCCTTCTTTCTTTTAATTTTCCTTAATTAGTAGTTTATCTAAATTTTTTAAATTTTTTTGAGTTAGTTTATCTATTTCATTATCGCTTTTATATGGCATTGTCATTTTTAAACATTCTGAATAATGTTCTTTTGTATAGTTAAATATTTTTTTATTTATTTTGTGAGTTGCTATTAATTCTTTATTATGGTATAAATAAAGTATATTATCAATTTGTTTAGCTTTAACAAATTGTCCAATATATTTAGGAGAAACTGAATATCTTTGACCTTTGTAGTAAATTAATGAATCATTAGTTACTTTTGACTTTTCTACATTTACTAAGTATGAATCCATTATTTGAATACTTGGTAAATCTAATAGATATTCTTTTTCTTTTTTATATAATAATATTGGCTGAATATTAGTTGTTTGATTTATCGTTGAATTTACTTTATTTCTTATTTTTGTTATTATTTCTAATAATTCTTTTTCATCTTCAAATTCGTGATTATATGGAATAAGCCAATTCATAAATTTATTTGCAGTCTCGTCTTTGCCTTTAGTTTCAGGAGAATAAGGTTTACAAAGTTTTATTGATGTTCCCATATCTTTTACAAATTGATTAAATTCTTTATTAACAGTTACTTCATTTCCATTTATATCTGCAACAGCTCGCATATTGTCTGTTAATAACTTTTTTGGAACACCTCCAATATATTTAAATGTCGATATTAAACATCTTTCCAAATCTTCTCTGGTTTTAGTTTTGGTATATACAAAATCATGTAGTCTTGAAAAGCCTAAAGTTGCTGAAAAGATATTGAATTCAAATAATTTTCCATGTTTACTTATCATTTTTAAATCTTCTTTCCAATCAAATTGTAATTGTTCTCCAGCTTCTGTTTCATATCTTGGATGTACATCTATATTCTTTTTAGGTTTTAGATTGTGCTTTTTTAGGTATTTTTTGAAGTTTGAATATGTTCCAATTTTATTGTCTTTATCATAAAAGTATTGATATAAGCTCATTATATTTACTCCTGCAAGCTCCATTTTATTTTTTATTTCATCATAATATGGATCTATTTTAGAAACTTTATTCCTTATAGATGACCTTCTTTCAAAACCATCATAATATTTTTTAATAGTATGTCTATCTATTCCATATGTTCTTTGTAATTCACTAAAATTTGGTTTTATTCCTAACGTTTTCATTATTTCCAATTGTCCTTTCATATCTTTATAATTTTTTTTCATTTGATTACTCCTTTTTATTTTTTTTAGAGTATATCAAACTATTATTTTTGTATCAAAAAAGTAACCATTTTTGGTAATTTTTATTTTCCCTTTTTTGGTTACTTTTATTTTATCATTTATA
>CAQPRV010000073.1 GCA_948857205.1 uncultured Clostridia bacterium | reverse complement strand
TGTAGTTTTGAACGTGAAAGAGGCGCATTTTATATGATTAGAATTTCTTAATATTTGTAAGGCAGCCGAGAATTTGAATAAATATTTTAGATATTATTCTTCCCTTTATTTAATTATCTGCCCTAAAAATCAAGATTTGTATAGCTTAGGGAGCATAGTTCAATAGCTATTTACTGAATTATAACCTTCACTTACAAAAAGTCTAAACTCGATTAAAGTTGTGATGCAATAGAAAAAATAAGTTCTTTAGTCTTATCCCAGCCCAAACATGGATCAGTAATTGACTTACCATAAATCCCCTCTTCTATTTTTTGGCAACCATCCTCGATATAAGACTCTATCATAAGCCCTTTAATCATACTACTAATATCCTTACTATGACGCATAGCATGAAGAACTTCCTTTGCAATTCTAATTTGTTCCAAATATTTTTTACCACTATTAGAATGATTAGTATCAACAATAACAACAGGATTTTCATATCCACCCTTACAATATAAATTAAACAAAGTACTTAAATCCTCATAATGATAATTACAATGATTATTTCCAAATTTGTCAACACTACCTCTTAAAACTGCATGTGTTAAATCATTACCTTTAGATTCTACCTCCCAACCTCTATAAAGGAAAGTTTGAGGATTTTGAGCAGCCTTAATTGAATTTAGCATTATTGAAAGATCTCCACTTGTAGGATTTTTCATACCAACTGGAACATCAATTCCTGAAGCAACAAGACGATGTTCCTGATTTTCTACTGAACGAGCACCAACAGCAACATAAGATAATAAATCTGAAAGATATCTATAATTTTCTGGATAAAGCATTTCATCAGCTGGGCATAAACCAGTTTCTTCAATAGCTTTTTTATGTAGTAAACGTATTGCCTTTATACCTTCATACATATCTGGAGCTTTTGTAGGATCTGGTTGATGTAACATGCCTTTATAACCAACACCAACTGTTCTAGGTTTTCCAGTATATATTCTTGGAATTAAGATTATTTTATCTTTTACTTGTTCTTGTACTTCTGAAAGACGATGTATATAATCAAGAACTGAATCCATTCTATCTGCTGAACAAGGACCAATTATAAGAATAAATTTATTACTGTTTCCTCTAAAAACTTCTGAAATTTCTTTATCAATTTTTAATTTATTTTCTTCACCCTCTTTTGACAAAGGCATCTCAGCTTTTAATTCTTTTGGCTCTGGTAATTCTCTTTTAAATTTTATATTTAAATTATTATCCATAATTACTATCCTTCCTTATCTTTTATATTATATAATTCTTACTTTTAGTTTCTAATTTTTTATTAACATCTTTTCTTAATAAGGTATACACTGTAGTAGCAATTGGTACACCTATTAACATTCCTAAAATACCACCTATACTACCACCAACTGTAACTGCTGCTAATACCCACATTCCTGATAATCCTACTGAACTACCTACTACTCTAGGATATATTAAATTTCCTTCTATTTGTTGTAAAATTAACACATAAACTATAAAAGTAATAACTTTTATTGGAGCAACAGAAACAATTAGAATAGCTCCAATAATAACTCCTATAAAAGCTCCAACTATTGGTATTAAAGCAGTTACTCCAATTAAGACTCCTATAGATATTGCATATGGTATTTTTAATATTAACATACCTATTATACACAAAGAACCTAGGATAGTTGCTTCTAAACACTGTACTGTAAAAAACTTTCTAAATACTTTACTTGCTACTCTTCCTATATTTATTAATTTAGCTCTCTTTCTTTTACCTATATAAGCTTTCATAATTTTATTAAATTGTCTCTGTAATTTTTCTTTATCTATTAATATGTAAATAGCAAAAATAATGGCTATAATAAAATTAGAAATTGCACTTACAGTGTTTGTAATAACAGATATTGATGTTGTTAATATATTTGGAATTTGATTCATAATTTGATCTTTTAAAGCATATATGTCTATATTATATTGTGGTAGATCTATTTCTAATCCTGATATAAAATTACCAATTTGCTCACTATAATATGGGATATTATCTATTAATAATTTTACTATATCAATAAGTCTTGGGACAATTAAAGTAATTACTAGCATAATTATTGTTAATATCACAAGTATTGCAAAGCTTAGTGATATAAGCCTTAATAACTTTTTATTTTTGACCTTTTTACATTTTCTTTCAAAAAAGGACATTGGTAAATTTAATAAATATGCTAAACATCCTCCCAAGATAAAGGGAAATATTATATTAAAAAAACTTTTAAGTATATTACCTATTATTGCTAAATTATTTATAATCCAAAGACCAACAAGTGTAAATACTATTAAGATTAAATATTTTTTTAAATCTGTAGATTTGTTTTCCAATTAACATATTCCTCCTTTCTTAAAATCTAAAATATAAAATAATTATTTTGAAAGATTTTCTGTTTCGACATTAATTTCCTCTTCGCTTTCTCTCATTGCTAATATTGTTTTTTCAAATAAATCGTTTAATTCTATGCCGAGTTGTTCTGCTCCTTGTTTTATTGTTTCTCTTGAACATCCTGCTGCAAATTTCTTGTCTTTGAATTTCTTTTTTAAACTTGATACTTCCATATCTTTTGTACTTTGTGATGGTCTCATTTTTGCTGCTGCCCAAATTAGTCCTGTTAATTCGTCAATAGCAAATAATATTTTTTCCATTTCATGTTCTGGCTTTATTTCTGAACAAATACCATATCCATGACTACATATAGCATGTATCATTTCGTCACTTGCATTTATTTCTTTTAATAATTCTACTGCTTTTTTACAATGTTCATCTGGGTATTGCTCAAAATCAACATCATGTAATAAACCTACTAAGCCCCAAAAGTCTTCTTCATATCCATTTTCTTTTGCAAAATGTCTCATAACTTTTTCCACTGTTAGTGCATGTCTTATATGGAACTCCTCCTTATTATATTTTTTTAATAGTTGAATTGCTTCTTCTCTTTTCATATTTATTCCTCCTTATTTTAAATTTATTTTATTAAATCTGCAAGTGTCTTACTATCTAAGTATTCATTAATTACTACATCTAAGCCTTCCCAAAATTTAAAGGTTTTGCAGTTTTCTTTTTCTTTACATTCCTCTTGATTGATGCATGCAATTGGTGCTAAGTCTCCTTCTGTAGCTCTTAATATATCTCCTATTTTGTATTCTTTAGCATCTTTTACTAACCTATATCCTCCATTATTCCCTCTTGCTGTTTCTAAATAGTTTGCTTTGTTTAACATAGACACTATTTGCTCTAAGTATTTTCTTGATACTCCTTGCCTTTTTGCTATTTCTTTTAGTGATATAAAGTTTCCATTATCGTTGTTTGCTAAATCTATCATTATTCTTAAGGCATATCTTCCTTTTGTTGATATTTTCACGCTTTTCCCTCCGTTATAATTATTTTAAAAGGAACAATAAAAATTTAATGTTCCTTTTTGTTTTGTCTTACTTATTTATTTATAAAATGTATTTTTACTTAGTTATTAAATCTATAATTTTTGGAATAAATATGTATATTCCAATTATTAATGAACCTATTGCTAAGACTAATACCCCACCTGCTGATACATCTTTAGCAATTTTCGCCTTTTCGTTTTTTTCAAGAGTTATCATATCTACTACTGTTTCAATTGCTGTATTAAATAGTTCTCCTGCTATTACTATTGAAAATAATATTATACATATTATCCATTCATTTGTGTCTATATTTAGTAATAGCCCCATTATTATTACTATAATCATTATTGTTAGGTGTATTTTCATATTTTTTTCTTTTTTTATTCCTGATATAATTCCTTGAAAAGCATATTTAAAACTTCTAAATATTTTTACATTTTTCATATTTTTTTCTCTTCTTTTTTTGTTTTACATATAATATCATAAAAAGTTTATAAAGTCCACTAATATTATGACAATCAATTAAAATAAATAATTATTCCACCTATACAAACTATTCTTAATCAAATTAATTAAATAATATTATCAATAATTTAATATGTAGTTTTTTCCCTTCAAATTTCTATAGCTTATTCTACTATGAAATTGTCTGTGTATAATACTCCTTTTGTTTTCTTCAAATATTCGAATTCACCATAGTTATTCATACCTAAATCATTTAATAAACCTTGAAATTCCTCTTTAGAATATCTTTCAATTTTAGGTAATCTTATTTTAAAAATCTCAAATATTTCATCGCTTTCATATATTTTGTCATAATCTGAAAATGGAAGTATTGCTTTAGATATAACCTTTTCCTCTAATGCTTTCTCTATATGAGTTTTACTTAGCTTAAAATAATATTTCCCATTCTGTTTAAATAGTGCTCCAATTAAATATTTTTTATTTGTCTTATAATCTATCCATTTTAAATATAAGTGTTCCATAATTACTTTTCTCCTATATCTAAACTAGTTTGTGGTTTTATTAGTCTTCTTTCTTCATATTTTTTTATTGTACTTTCAATTTCCTTTTCTATTTCTCTAAATATTTTTTTAGCAAATTGTTTATGTTCCTCTGATAAGCCATGACATAAATCCATAATTTCTTCTAAATGTGAAACTTTATATATATTTATATCTTGTAAAGAACTCATAGTTTCTTTAGGGTAATGTTCTAATAAATAACTTAACAATTCTTGAGGAGGTATATCTCTTGAATTTTGTGGTATTCCAATACAAGATGTTAATTCTTTACTATTAAATTTTTTATAATGTTCCACATTTGATAAATATTTAATTACATCTGATTTATTTTCTTGAAAACCTAAGATTTGTTCATTATCAAATAATGAATAGAATTCAATTTCATTTGTTAATTGATTAATCTTTAATCCAAAATTTGAACCATGTCTATCTCTATTTGCAAATTTAATATCAAAAATACACATATCAAAAAATTTTTTTCTTGCCTCTTTAAGCTTGGATTCTTGTCCATTTTTTCTATAAAAAATATCAATAGCATCCAAAATTACTTCTATATTATTATAATTTTTATAATTATTAGGATCTTTTTCTAATACTCTCTCTTTATATCTATCAAATTGTGTTTCTTTATAATTATCTATGACTGTACATATAGGTTTATATATCTCCTGTTGACTTAATTCATAATGACTCAATATTCCTTGTACTACTATTTTTTCATCATACGAATTTTTTACTTCTATTTCTCCTAAATTAACTTTACAAGCATCTTTTCCAAGTTGTTTTAATATTATATAAGCTATATATTCACCATAATGATTTGCATATTCTTTTTCATTCTTAAAAGTACCAATATTATATCCAGTTTTAGATTTAAAGTGCCCAAAGGTTACTTCCTGATTTGTTTCTCTAAAAGATAAATTTGTACTAATTTTTCTATCATATAATTGTATACGTTTTTCATCTCTAAAACTTACCATAAAATATCCATTATCAGCTCTAAATTTTTTAAACTCTCCAATCTTTTCATTAATATCTTTACTTATTTCTTCCAAACTTATTACTTTATCTAACATATGTTTCTCCTGATTACATTTACATAAAATGTATTTTACCATACTATTTAAATAAAAGTCAATATTAAAAATTCATTTAAGTTTCGATTTTGGGTAAGTGAAGGTTATAATTTATTAAATAGCTATTTAATAAATTATAACCTTCACTTACCCAAAGTCAAAATTTTAAAAAATTCATAAGTCATCTTTTATAAAACATTATACTCCCATAATATTGAAACCATTATCAGCATAAATAATTTGACCTGTTATACAATTTGAACATGGACTTAGTAAAAATGAAGCGACATTACCAATTTGTTCTGTAGTAACATTTTTATGCAAAGGTGCTTTATCCTCAATAATATCTAAAATAGAATTAAAATCCTTAATACCCTTTGCAGAAAGAGTTTTAATAGGACCAGCAGAAATACCATTAACACAAATTCCATCCTTTCCAAAATTCTCTGCTAAATATCTAACACTAGACTCTAAAGCTGCTTTTGCAACTCCCATTACATTATAACCTTCAATAACTTTTGTAGAACCATGATAAGTTAAAGTAACAATACTTGCATTATCATTTAACATATCTAATTTTTTTGCCATTCTTGAAACAAGTACAAAAGAATAACAACTAACATCACAAGCATGTGAAAAACCTTCTTTACTTGTAAATATGAAATCATTATGTAAATCTTCAGTATTAGCATGTGCAATAGCATGAACTAAACCATCAATTTTTCCATTCTCCTCTTTTATTTTAGAAAAAGTTTCCCTTACCTTTTCATCCTCTGATGCTCCATCTAACACATAGGCTTTACTTCCTTCAAATTTAGAAATTAAAACTTCTATTTTATCTTTATTTTCTTCTCCCATATATGTAAATATCAACTGTGCACCATTTTCATATGCTGCTTGTGCTATTCCATAAGCTATACTCCATTTATTTCTAATACCTAAAATTAATATTTTTTTTCCTTCCAATAACATTTTTTATCCTCCTATTTTAAAAAATTACTTATTAAACAATTTAATTACTAATTATTTTATATTCACCCATATTTCTAAATTTATTATATCTGTGTTCAACGATTTCTTCTTTTGACATCTTTTGAAATTGCTTTATTGAATTTTCTATTTCCTTTTTTAAACTTTTAGATGTCTCTATAAACGATTCTTCTAATTCTCCCTTTGGTTCTTTAATTATTTTATCAATTACTTTTAACTCATATAAATCTTTTGCAGTTAATTTCATTTTTTCTGCTGCCTCTTTAACTTTTGATGAATCTTTCCATAATATACTTGCATAACCTTCAGGAGAGAGTATTGAATAAATCGCATTTTCTAACATAAGAACCTTATTTCCAACCCCAAGTGCTAAAGCTCCTCCACTTGAGCCTTCACCTATTACTATTGATATAATTGGTACTTTTAAGTTTGCCATTTTAAGCATTGAACTAGCAATCGCTTCTCCTTGCCCTCTTTCTTCTGCTTCTATTCCTGGATATGCTCCTTTAGTATCTATAAAGGTTATAACTGGTCTATTAAATTTTTCTGCTTGCTCCATTAATCTTATCGCTTTTCTATAACTTTCTGGATTTGGCATTCCAAAATTTCTTTCTATATTTTCTTTTGTTGTTCTTCCTTTTTGTTCTGCAATAACAGTATAGTTTTTCTTTCCTATTCTTGCTAAACCACCTACAATAGCTTTGTCATCTCTAAAATTTCTATCTCCATGTAGTTCAATAAATTCATCAAAAATATTTTCTATATAATCTAAAGATGTTTTCCTTTTAGGATTTCTCGCTATTTCAACTTTTTCCCAAGCTGTTATTTCTTTCAATATTTTATCCTCCTTAAAATATGTCTATTACTAATTTATAATTGCTATAATTTTCAAATCAAAGCTAAATTTATTTATGAAAAAGAATTAACTTGTAAATAGTATCTTTTAAATCTTTACGCTCAACAATTTTATCAACAAATCCATGTTCTAACATAAATTCAGCAGTTTGAAAATTATCTGGTAATTCTTCTCCAAGGGTTTGCTCTATAACTCTTTTTCCAGCAAAACCAATACTTGCCTTTGGTTCAGCTAAAACAATATCTGCGATACTTGCAAAAGATGCAGTTACCCCTCCATAGGTGGGATCTGTTAAAACAGAAATATATAATAATCCAGCCTCATTTAACTTAGAAATAGCTGATGTAGTTTTTGCCATTTGCATTAAAGAAATAATTCCTTCTTGCATTCTTGCTCCACCTGATACACAGAAAATTACTATTGGTAATTTTAATTCTATAGCTTTTTCAATTGAATATGTAATCTTTTCTCCAACTACAACTCCCATACTTCCCATTAAAAATCCACTGTCCATTACACATATTACAACATCTTCTCCATTAATTTTTCCAGTACCACAACCAATAGCTTCTTGAATTCCTGTTTTTTTTCTTAAATTTTTAATCTTATCTGGGTAATCTTCTAAATTTAAAGGATTTGTAGTATCAATATCGAAACCAAATCTTTTATAAGTACCTTTATCAATAATAGCTTCTATTCTTTTATTTATATGCATTCTAAAGTATGAACCACAATTAGGGCAAATACTATAATTTTCTCTAACAGTCTCCTTATACAAAATCTCTTTACATTTGTCACATTTAATCCATTTTCCTACTTGAATATCAACCTTATTTTCAATTTTTTTAGCAGTTGTCTCTCTCTTTTTGATTTTATCAACTATCATTTTATATTTCCTTTCCTCTATTTGCCTTATTATTAAAAACTCTTTCTCCAAAATAGTACTACTCTTTGTTTAAGTGTTATAATTATCTATATCTTATTATTGTTTTTATTGCCAAAATTCTCCGTCCCCAGTAATAAAAGATGTATCAAAGTTTCCTCTTATAAATTTTGGATTTTTTATAATTTTAAGTAAAAAGTCTAGATTTGTATTAACTCCTTCTATTACTGTTTCTTCTAAAGCACGTTTCATCTTACTTATAGCTTCATTTCTTGTATCACCAAAGGTGATAATTTTCATTATCATTGAATCATAAGTTGGAGGTATTGTGTAACCATCATAAATTGCAGTATCTACTCTTATTCCATTTCCACCAGGTAATATTATTCCTGTAATAGTTCCTGGACATGGCATGAATTTTTTATTTGGATTTTCTGCGTTTATTCTACATTCTATACTATGTCCTCTAAATTCAATGTCTTTTTGTTTTATTTTTAGTTCTTCCCCAGCTGCAATTTTTATTTGAGCTTTTACAATATCAATTCCTGTCCTCATTTCTGTTATTGGATGCTCAACTTGAATTCTAGTGTTCATTTCCATAAAATAAAAGTTTTTGTCACTATCAACTAAAAATTCAATTGTACCACAACTACTATATTTTGATGCTTTCGCAGCATTTATAGCTGCTTCTCCCATTTTGTTTCTTAGCTTTTCATCTATTGCTGTAGAAGGTGTTTCTTCTAATATCTTTTGGTTTCTTCTTTGTATTGAACAATCTCTTTCTCCTAAATGAACAACATTACCATGCTCATCTGCTAAAATTTGAATTTCAACATGTCTTGGGTTTTTAATGAATTTCTCTATGTAGATTTCATCATCTTTAAAGGATATTTTTGCTTCTTGTTTAACAAGGTTATAATTTTTTTCTAATTCATCTTCACTATTAACAATTCTAATTCCTTTTCCGCCACCACCTGCAGATGCCTTTAACATTACTGGATATCCTATTTCTTTACATATTTTTTTTGCGTCTTCTATATCTTCTACCTTACCTTCTGAGCCTGGTATTACTGGTACTCCAGCTTTTTTCATTAGTTCTTTTGCATTTGATTTATTTCCCATTAATTCAATTACTTTATATGAAGGACCTATAAATTTTATATTTGACTCTTCACAAATTTTAGCAAACTTACTATTTTCTGATAAAAATCCAAACCCTGGATGTATACTATCAGCACCTGTAATATTTGCTGCTTCAATTATATTTTTAAAATTCAAATAACTTTTACTAGAATCTGCTGGGCCTATACATACTGCTTCATCTGCTAATCTCGTATGCATAGCATCTTTGTCTATTTCTGAATATACTGCTACTGTTTTAAGATTCATTTCTTTACAAGCTCTAATAATTCTTACCGCTATTTCTCCTCTATTTGCAATTAAAATCTTATTCATATATTACACCCTAATACCTTGACGTTTTTTAACAAAGAACAAACAATCATGATTTTTTCCTCCGTCCCCAAAATCATCAAGGTGTCTCCTTTCTACCTTAGGCTCTAATTTAAACTATTGCAAAGGTTAATTCGCCTTTTGCTACAATTTTTCCATCAACTGTTGCAATTGCTTCACCTACACCAATTGGTCCTTTTCTTTTTATTATTTTTACTTCTAATTTTAATCTATCACCTGGAACAACCATTTTTTTAAATTTCATTTTATCTATTCCACCAAATAGTGCATTTTTTCCCCTATTTTCTTCCATACTTAAAATTGCAATTGCACCTGTTTGTGCTAAACTCTCTGTTATTAATACTCCTGGCATTATTGGATTTCCTGGGAAATGACCTTTAAAATACCCTTCTGTTTCTTTTACATTTTTATAGGCTACAGCACTTTCTCCTGGTATGTATTCTTCTACTTCATCAATCATTAAAAATGGATCTCTTTGTGGTATTATTTTTTCAATTTCTTCTTTTACTAACATGTTATCCTCCTAGTTATTAATTAATTCTAAATAAAGGCTTTCCATATTCTACTGCTTCACCATCTTTAACTAGAATTTCTGCTATTTCTCCATCAAATTCTGATTCTATTTCATTCATTAATTTCATTGCTTCAACAATACAAAGGACGTCTCCTTTTGAAACTTTTTGTCCAACTGATACATAAGGTTCAGAGGTTGGTGATGGTTTTAGATAAAAGGTTCCAACCATAGGAGATTTTACAACATTTCCTTCTATATTTTTTTCTTCTATTACAGAGTCTTCTAAGTTATCTTTAACTATTTCTGTGTTTAAAATATTTTCTTTTGATGCTTCTATTAATTTTACTACTTCTTTGTTTTCTTTTTTCATACTTATTTTTGTTCCGTCTGGAAAATCTATATCTATTGATGATAATTTTGAGTTTCCCATATCTTCCATAAGTTGTTTTATTTTTTCGTATTCCATAATATATTTCTCCTATCCTTCATATTTTTTCATAATGATACTTGCATTGTGTCCACCAAAACCTAAAGAATTTGACATTACTATTTTTAAATCTGCTTTTCTAACTTCATTTGGTACTATATCTAAATCACATTCCTCATCTGGTTCTTTGTAATTTATTGTTGGTGGTACAATTTTTTCCTCAATTGCTTTTGCACAAATTAATGCTTCTACTCCTCCAGCTGCACCTAATAAATGTCCTATATTTCCCTTTGTAGAACTTACCATTACTTTTTTGCTAGCATCTCCTAAGGCTCTTTTTATTGCTTTGGTTTCACAAGAATCATTTAAACTTGTAGATGTACCATGTGCATTTATATAATCTATTTCTTCTGGTTGAATTTTTGCATCTTCAATTGCTCTTGTCATTGCTCTTGCAGCACCTTCTCCATCTGGTGATGGTGATGTTATGTGATAACTATCTGAGGTTGCACCATAACCTATAAGTTCTGCATATATTTTTGCTCCTCTTGCTTTTGCATGTTCTAATTCTTCAAGAATTAGAACACCTGCACCTTCTCCCATAACAAAGCCACTTCTTTCTTTGTCAAAAGGAATACTTGCTCTATTTTTATCTGTTGCATGTGTTAAAGCTTTCATATTTTCGAATCCTGCCAAACCTACTCCACATATTGATGCTTCAGCACCTCCAGCTATTATTACATCTTCATAACCAAATTTAATACTTCTATAAGCTTCTCCAATAGCATGTGTAGATGATGCACATGCACTTACAATTGATATTGATTCTCCTTTTGCTCCTAATTCTATAGCTATATTTCCTGCTGGCATATTTGCAATTGACATTGGTACAAACATTGGAGATACTCTATTATTTCCTTTTTCAAAATTGATTTCACATTGATTTTGTATTGTACTTAATCCTGCTATTCCAGAACTTACAAATACACCAATTCTTTCAAAATCTGTATTTTCACTTGTAATTCCACTATCTTCAAAAGCTTCTTTAGCTGCAATTATTGCAAATTGTGAACTTCTATCTAATCTTTTTACTTGTTTTGCTTCAAAATATTCTAAAGGATCATAATCCTTTACTTCTGCATCAAATAAAGTTTTATAATTTTCTGAATTAACTAAAGATATTTTGTCAATTCCACATCTTTTTTCTTTAATTCCTTCAAAGGTCTCTTTTGTACTTTTTCCAATTGGATTAATAGCTCCTAATCCAGTGATTACTACTCTTTTTTCTACCATTTTATTTTTCTATTCCTTCCTTTTTATATTTATTTTATTTAAATCTAGCAAGACTATTAGGCTATAATAAACCTAATAAGCTTTTACATTAACATACCACCATCTACATTAATAACTTGCCCAGTAATATAAGAACTATCCTCAGAAGCTAAAAACCTAACTACTTTAGCAACATCTTCAGGTTTACCCATTCTTTTTAAAGGAACCATCTTAGCAATATCAGCCTTAACTTCATCACTCAAAACTTCAGTCATAGCAGTCTCAATAAATCCAGGTGCAACACTATTAACAAGAATATTTCTAGAAGACAACTCTTTAGCTAAGCTTTTAGTAAAACCTATAACACCAGCTTTAGAAGCTGCATAGTTAGTTTGACCAGCATTACCTGAAACACCTACAACAGAAGAAATATTAATAATTCTACCAGATCTAGCCTTCATCATATAAGAAATAACATTTTTAGTAACATTAAAAGTACCAATCAAATTAACATCAATAACCTGCTCAAAATCTTCTTTCTTCATCCTAGCAAGTAACATATCCTTGGTAATACCAGCATTATTAACTAAAACATCAATTTTACCATAAAAATCAATAGTCTCTTTAACAAACCTTTCACAATCTTCAAAAACAGAAACATCACCTTTAACAGTTAAACACTTAACATTATTACTCTCAATAGCAGTTTTTAAATCTTCAAGCTCCTCATTTTTCTTTCTAAAATTAATAGCTATATCAAACCCCTCCTTAGAAAGAGTTAAAGCTATTTCTTTACCAATACCTCTAGTAGCACCAGTAACTAAAGCAACCTTATTCATAAAAACCTCCTAAAAATTTTTTATATTCTATGGCAGAATTAAGATTTTATGGCAGTTTACACTACATACAAAATCTTAATTCTGGCTTTTTATATAATCAATCGTACTTTCTAAAGTTTCAACACTATTAATATTTAAAATAGTAATAGTATTTTCTGAATCCATTCTCTTAACAAAACCAGAAAGTGACTTACCTGGACCAATTTCAACAAAAGTATCAATTTCCATATCGAGCATAGTTTTAAGACAATTAGAAAACCTAACTGGACTAATAATATGTTTTGCTAAGATATCTTCAATATCATCTTTTGATGTATATAAAGTACCATCCAAATTTTTAATAACCTTACTATCAAAACCATTAATTTTTAAAGTTTTCAATTCTTCTCTTAACTTATTTGATGCCTCAATAAGTTTCTCTGTATGAAAAGGACCAGAAGTCTTTAAAATTCTAACCTTTTTAGCTCCTAATTCTTTTGCATATTTTTCAGCTAATTCAACACCAGCTTTATTACCTGAAATAACTATTTGTCCTAAACAATTAAAATTAACAGGGACAACAAAACATTCCTTTGACTCTTCACAAGCTTTTTTACAAACTTCTTGTACCATTTCTTCTTCCATTCCAAGAATAGCAGCCATTAGCCATTCTCCCTCAGGTACTAAATTTTGCATATACTCTCCTCTTTTTTGAACTATTTTTACTCCATATTCAAAAGAAATTGCCTTACTATTTATAAGAGCAGAATACTCACCTAAACTTAGACCACTTGAAACCTCTGCTTTAATTCCATTACTTTCTAAGATTTTTAAAATTGCCAAACTCATTGTTAAAATAGCTAATTGAGTATTTTGTGTTTTATTAAGCTCATCTTCACTTCCCTCAAAAGTTATTTTTGCAACATCAATTCCTGTAAGCTCTTTAACTCTTTTATAGGTATCTTTAACTACATCATATTTTTCATATAAATCTTTTCCCATTCCTAAAGCTTGTGAACCTTGCCCTGGAAATAAATATCCTATTTTCATATTATCCCTCTATTCTTTTTATTAATTTTTCTTCAAATTCTTTGCAAAACTCTGCAATTACTTTATTAGAATCCACTGTAATTCCAAATTCGTTTTTTATTGAAGTAGCAACCTCTTTAATAGCTTTATTAAACTTTTCTTGATTTGTATTAATTCCAATTCCAATTACTATATATTTAACTCTCTCTCCACTTAACTTTGTTTCTGTAAGTATTCCACCTATTTTTTTATCGTTATAAACAATATCATTTGGAACTTTTATATGAAGTTCAATATTATACAACTTTTTAAAAATTTGAACTATGACTTGTGCAATTTCTAAAGTTATACCTTCTAATTTTTTTATTTTGCAATTTGGACTAACTACAAAAGAAAAAGCAATATTATTCTGTTCCTCTGTATACCAAGTTCTTCCATGTGTACCGTTTTCCATTTGTTTGTTGTTCACAAATAATAATTGTTCCATTTTCTATTGTTTTTTTTTCTATTCTTCTCCATATTTCTAATTGAGTTGAATCAATTGTTTTATAATAATATATTTTTTTACCTAAAAACTTTGTTTCTAAATTATCTAATTGCATTTTATAAGGTTATTCCTTCTTTTAATATTTTATCTAAATTTCCTTGTCTTTTAATTTTATTAGTAGTAGTTTTTATTAGTGGTTCTTGTGTTAATATAATTCCTCTAATTGACTTATATTTTGGCATTTCTTGGTTGATTTCTTTTATTCTTTTACTCATAATTTTATGTATTTCTTCTTCATCACTTGTATTATAAATATCTTGAATAGCTTGCTCATTATAAACAATTTTTGCAAATACCTTAATATCATTTTCATCTTTAGATATAGGCTTACCAAATATAAAAGATTCTTCTACACCATCTATAGTGTTAATTAGGTTTTCCATTTCTTCTGGAAAAATGTTCTTTCCATTTTTTAAGACAATTACACTCTTTTTTCTTCCACATATAAATATGTATCCTTCATCATCTATCTTTGCTAAATCACCTGTATAAAACCATCCATCTTTTAAAACCTTTTCTGTTTCTTCTTTATTTTCAAAATAACCTTTCATTATGTTTGGCCCTTTTACTACTAATTCGCCCATTCCATATTCATCACAGTTTACTATTTTTGCTTCTACACTTGGAACTGTTTTTCCTACAGAACCTATTTTACTATATTTTTTATTTCCTATAGCTATTACTGGTGAGGTTTCAGTAAGTCCATATCCTTGTACTAAGTTAATACCCAAATTTCTATATTTTTCTTCTACTTCTGGATTTAAACTTGCTGCACCACTAATTAATAACTTAATATTTCCACCTAACATATCATGTATTTCAGAAAAAACTTTTTTCTTTTCTTCCATGGTTTTGTATTTATATGTTTCTTCTTTTTCTAAAATTTCTTGCAATTTATCTTCTTTTTGTAACTCTTTTCTTATAGTTTTTAAGGTTCTTTCATAAATTGCTGGTACTGATGCCATAACAGATACTTTGTATTCTTTCATATTTTCTATAATATGCCTTACTCCATCACAAAATACAGTTTGTGCTCCTTTGTAAAGTGCAAATAAAAAGCCTACTGTGCATTCAAATACATGATGTGTTGGCAAAAATGATAAAAAGATATCTTTTGAGTCTATATCTAGTATTGATGCTATATCCATTAAATTTGAACAGATATTTTTATGAGATAAAGCTACTATTTTAGATTCTGATGTTGTTCCAGATGTAAATAACATTACACTTGTTTCTTCATTATCTATTTCTGAATCTATAAATTCTCTATTTCCTGCTTTAATTAACTTTTCTCCTTTTTCTATTAACTTATGTAAGGAATATACTTCTCCTCTATTTGTTTTTGTATCCATAGATATTAAATATTTTAAATTTCCTATTCCTTCTTTTTTTATTTTTTTAAAGGTTTCTTCATACTTTTTTGAATATATTATTGCATCTACTTTTGAACGTTCTATTAATTTCTTTATTTCATTTTCTGGTAAGGCTTTATCTAGTGGAACTATTATTCCTGTTCCACAGACTATAGATAAATAGGCTATTTCCCATTCATATCTGTTTTCTCCTATTAGTGCTATTCTTTTGTTTTTTAGTCCCATATCTATTAAGCTAGTTCCTAAGGCTTTTACCATTTTCCTTACTTCTTTATGTGTTATTTCTTGATATTTTCCTTTTTCTTTTTTTATTTTATATGCAATATTGTTTGCATATTGTTTTTCTGTTTTGTTTAGCATTTCTTTTAAATTTGCTATTTCTATATATTTATATAGTTTTTTATCCATTGTTTTCTCCTTGTTAATTTATATATATGTTTTATATCATATTTTTTTAAATTTTTCGTTAGACTGATAGGTCAGTATAAAAAAATTATAATTCAGTGAGGCATCTAATTTTCCAAAGTACTATCATTATAATATTTATTCGATTTTTCGGTTAACCTCCATTACACTAAGAAATACTAAAAATATAGCTGAACTATACCCGAAGACAGGACCCTTTCAAACTATATTTTAAGTATTTCTAATGCTATTTTGGTCACATTCAAAATCTCTTAAATATTATAATGATAGTACTTTGGAAAATTAGATGCTTTACTGAACTGTACATAACAAAAACAGACTGCAATAACAGTCTGAAATATTTTATTAAATTATATTAAACTCTTGACTCTACTATTAATTTTATACCAGTTCTATCTTCTCCTTCTACTTCTACCTCTGCAAATGCTGGTATACAAACTAAATCTACTCCTGCTGGTGCTACAAAACCTCTTGCAATAGCCACAGCCTTAACTGCTTGATTTAATGCTCCTGCTCCAATTGCTTGCATTTCTGCCTTATTTGATTCTTTTACTAATCCAGCTATTGCTCCTGCTACTGAATTAGGGTTTGATTTTGATGAAATTTTTAAAACTTCCATTTTCTTTTGCCTCCTATAAATTTTATTTTTTGTTGCAACTTTTACATTTTTTATTTTACAATATTTGGAAATTGTTGTAAAGTATTTTATTGAAATATTAATCAATTTTCGTCGCAATAAAGTTTCATTTTCGACATAAGAATTTTTGCTATTTTATATTCTTTTTATATTTATTGCCTTGTTAGTTTTGTCATCTACTTCAATAATTATTCCATTTAAAATACATTCGCCTGTAGCTATTTTATACCTTTCTGGTAGTGTTGTTTCAAATCTTTTAATAGATGCTTGTATGTCCATTCCTATAACAGAATTCTTTGGTCCTGTCATACCTATGTCTGTTATATATGCTGTCCCTCCTGATAATATCTTCTCATCTGCTGTTTGTACATGTGTATGTGTACCAAATATTATTGTTGCTTTTCCATCTAAATAATGTCCCATTGCTATTTTTTCTGCTGTTGCTTCTGCATGAAAGTCTACAATTATAATATCTACTTGGTCTTGTATTTTTTCTATAATTTCTTTTGCTATTATAAATGGATTCTCTGATAGAACATTTATATCTACTCTTCCTATTAAATTTATTACTGCTATTTTTTTATTATTACATATATAAATATTATACCCTTTTCCTACTACTCCTTTTGGATAGTTTGCTGGTCTTATTAACTTTGGATGATCTATAAATTTAAATATGTCTTTTTTTCCCCATGTATGATTGCCCATTGTTATTACATCTATATTTTGTGATAATATGTCTTCAAAGTTTCTTTCTGTTATTCCCATTCCTTCTGCTGAGTTTTCTCCATTTACTATTATAAAGTCTATTTTTTCTTTTTGTTTTATTTGTGGTAATCTTTTCTTTAATTCATTTATACCTGCTATTCCTACTAAATCTCCTATTGCTAAAAACTTCATTAACATCACTTCCTTTTCCTATGTTATATTACTATATTTTTTATATTTAAGCAATATAGTTAAAATAAAAAACACAAATATTAAATTTTAATATTTGCGTTTTTTATTTTATTTTGCATAATCAAATACTCTTGTTTCTCTAATTATATTAATCTTTATTTGTCCTGGATAATCCATTTCGCTTTCTACTTTTTTTGCAACATCTCTAGCTAAAATGGTCATTTTGTCATCAGAAATTTTATCTGGTTTTACAATGATTCTAACTTCACGCCCTGCTTGAATAGCAAATGATTTTTCAACACCTTCAAATGAATCTGCAATTTCTTCAAGGTTTTGAAGTCTTTTTATGTATGCTTCTAATGTTTCTCTTCTTGCTCCTGGTCTTGATGCAGATATTGCATCAGCTGCTTGAACTAAAACTGCCTCTAATGTTTGTGGTTCTACATCACCATGATGTGCTTCTACTGCATTTATTACTAATGGATTTTCCTTATATTTTTTAAGTATTTCAACACCTATTTCTACATGTGTCCCTTCCATATCATGGTCTAAAGCTTTTCCAATATCATGTAATAAACCAGCTCTTCTTGCAAGCTTTGGATCTAATCCTAGCTCTTCTGCCATTATTCTTGCTAAGTTTGATACTTCTATTGAATGGTTTAGTACATTTTGTCCATAACTTGTTCTGTATTTAAGTTTTCCCATTAATTTTACTATATCTGGATGTAGACCGATTACTCCACTTTCAAGTACTGCTCTTTCTCCTTCTTCTTTAATTCTTGTGTCTACTTCTTCTTTTGCTTTTTCTACCATTTCTTCAATTTTTGAAGGATGTATTCTTCCATCATCTATTAATTTTTCTAATGCTATTTTTGCTACTTCTCTTCTTAATGGGTCAAATCCTGAAAGTACTATAGCTTCTGGTGTATCATCAATAATTAAGTCTATTCCTGTTAATGTTTCTAGTGCTTTTATGTTTCTTCCTTCTCTACCAATAATTCTTCCTTTCATTTCATCATTTGGAAGTGCTACTATTGATACTGTTGTTTCTTGTGAATGATCTGCTGCACATTTTTGTACTGCATATGCTAGTATTTCTTTTGCATTTTTTGTTGCTTCTTCTTTAGCTTTTTGGTCTTTTTCTCTTATTATTGCTGCTTTTTCTGCTATTAATTCTTTATCTAGTTCTGTTAATAGTCTTTCTTTTGCTTCTTCTGTTGTTAATGCAGCTATTTTTTGAAGTTCTACTATTTCTTGTTCATATAATTTTTCTACTTCTTGCTTTCTTTGTTCAACTTTTTGTTGCTCTTTTTCAATTTCTTGTTCTTTCTTTTCAAAGTTTTCTGAACGTCTTTCTAAATTTTCTTCTTTTTGAATTAATCTTGTTTCTTGTTTTTGTATTTCGCCTCTTCTTTCTTTAATCTCTTGATCTAATTCTTTCCTAGAGTTCATTATTTCTTCTTTCGCTTTGAAAATCTCTGCTTTTTTTAGATTTTCTGCTTCTATCTTTGCTAAGTCAATTAGTCTCTTAGCTTCATTTTCTGCTCCTTGTATTTTAGATTCGGCAATCTTTTTTCTGTATATCATTCCTACTGGTATTCCAATTGCCATTGAGATTAAGATAGTGGCGAATATGATTAATATATTCATAATCATACACCTCTTTCTTATTTAATTTTCAATGTTCGAATAAAATATATATATAAATTTGTTTCATATATTTTTTTCCTACCTATTATATTTTAACTTTATTATTGTAAACTGTCAAGTCATTTGTTAGAATATAAAAAAAAAGCTAAATTATTAGTTACTGTTCAGAAACTATTTTATGCTATTTCTTTTTGAATATTTTCGTTAGTTGAAACAATATAAATCCGTAAGGGTAAAATTTGTAATAAAAATGTAACGACATGAAGTTATGCAGGTTTCAAGAGATATATTGGTAAAAAGAATATAAAAATTAAATAAGAAAGAGGTGTAT
>CAQPRV010000072.1 GCA_948857205.1 uncultured Clostridia bacterium | reverse complement strand
GAGCAAGAAATAAAAAATGAAGTTTCAAGCAATAGTCAAAATAACCAACAAATACAACAAAATAATCAAACTTCACAGAATCAAATTATAGGAAGAGAAGAACAAGAAAGCATTCCAGAAGATGAAGGACCAACAGATGAGGAAAAAGTAATAGAATTAGTAAAAAAACAATGGGGTTCTAAAGATAGTACTGTAAGTTATAATATTGCAAACCATGATGGAAATATTTATATGGTTTCAGTAAATAGTAAAGAAACAACAGAAGTAAAAGCATGGTATCAAGTTGATTTAGCTACAGGAGAGACAACTCAATTATAATTAAAACTAAAAAATAAAGGAGTTAAGAATGAATAATATCCAAAAGTTGGAAAACTTATTCATTCTGATTTGTGACTTTCGAGAAAGGAATGAAAGTAATAATGAAAAATAGTTTTGAAGAACAAATGAGCAAACTAGAAGAAATTGTAACTGAATTAGAAAAAGGCGAATTAAACCTAGATGAATCAGTTTCAAAATTTGAAGAAGGAATAAAAATATCAAAAGAATGTAATAAAATCTTAGAAGATGCAGAAAAGAAAATTACAATATTAATTAATAAAGATGGTGAAGTAGCAGAAGAAAAATTTGAAACAGAAGATTAATTGTTACTACATAAGCAAATACATCAATATATAAAGAAATAATTAAGATAAAAGAGGATAAAGGTTGAAAATTATTAAAGTTATTTTCAACCCGATTTGTGCCTTAAGGAAGGATTGAGATAAAAAATGAAAAATGACTTTATAGCATTTTTACAGAACAAATATATTTACATACCATTTCTTTTATGGTTTGGGATACAATTATTTAAGGTAATTTGGGATTTAGTAACAACAAAAAGATTTAATTTTAAAAGAATAATGGGAGCTGGAGGTATGCCAAGTTCTCATTCAGCAGTTGTGGCTGGTTTAGCTACTTTAATTGGTAAATATGAAGGTGTAAATAGTTCTATTTTTGCAGTAGCCTTAATTATGGCGTTTGTTGTAATGTATGATGCTTGTGGTGTTAGAAGGGCAGCTGGAAAGCAAGCAGAATTATTAAATAAATTAATAGAAACACCAGGTTTAACAGGTTTACAAGTTTCAGAAAAATTAGTAGAGGTTTTAGGACATACTCCAGTTCAAGTATTTGTAGGTGCTTTAATTGGAGTTATTGCAGGATTAATTTTCTAATGTAAAAATAAAAGGAGGAAATTAATATGACAGATATAGAAATTGCAAGAAATACAAAATTAGAGAGAATTGTTGATATAGCAAAAACACTAGGTATTAAAGAAGATGACATAGAGCAATATGGAAAATATAAAGCAAAAATTTCTAATAAAGTATATGAAAATCTAAAAGATAAAGAAAATGGAAAACTTATTTTAGTAACAGCAATTAGTCCAACACCCTTAGGAGAAGGAAAAACAACAATGTCTATAGCAATAGCAGATGGATTAAGAAAAATTGGGAAAAAATCAATTTTAGCCTTAAGGGAGCCATCTTTAGGACCAGTATTTGGGATAAAAGGAGGGGCAACAGGTGGAGGAAGAGTGCAAATAGCTCCTATGGAAGATATCAATTTACATTTTACAGGAGATATTCATGCAATTACATCTGCGAATAATTTATTAGCAAGCTTAATAGATAATCACATCTATTTTGGAAATGAATTAGGTTTTGATAAAGTAATATGGAAAAGATGTGTAGATTTAAATGACAGACAATTGCGTGAAATTGAAACAGGTTTATCAGGCGAGCAAAAAATAGTACCAAGACATGATAAATTTGATATAACAGTTGCTTCTGAAATTATGGCAGTTTTATGTTTGGCTAAGGATATAGAAGATTTAAAACAAAGATTAGGAAACATTTTAATAGGATTTAATAAAGAGGGACAACCAATTTATGCAAGAGACTTACATGCACAGGGTTCAATGACAGTTTTACTAAAAGATGCAATAAAACCAAATCTAGTACAAACTTTAGAACATACACCAGCAATAGTCCATGGAGGACCTTTTGCAAATATAGCACATGGGTGTAATAGTATTATTGCAACAAAACTAGCCTTAAAATTAGGAGATTATGTTATTACAGAAGCAGGTTTCGGAGCAGATTTAGGTGCAGAAAAATTCTTAGACATAAAATGTAGAAATGCTGAATTAAAACCAGATGTAGTTGTTTTAGTTGCAACAATAAAAGCAATTAAATATCATGGTGGAATCGAAAAAGAAAGAATTCAAGAAGAAAATATAGAAGGCCTAGAAAAAGGCTTAGATAACTTATTTCATCATATTGATAACCTAAAAAACAAATTTGGTCTAAATGTAATAGTTGCAATAAATAAATATAATCAAGATACAGAGAAAGAAATTGAATATTTAAGAAAAAAACTAGAAGAAAAACATGTAGAGTTAAGTTTAGTAGAAGGCTGGGCTAAAGGGGGAGAAGGTGCATCTGATATTTCAAATAAAATTGTAAATTTGGTTAATAAAGAAGAAAACTTTAAATTTATATATGAACTAGAAGATACAATTAAGCAAAAGATTGAAAAACTTGCAAAAAATATTTATGGTGCAAAAGCTGTTGAATATTCTGAAGAATCCTTAAAACAAATACAAAAAATACAGGAATTAGGTTATGGCAAATTACCAATATGTATAGCGAAAACACAATATTCTTTCTCAGATGATCCGAAAAATTTACAAGATCTAGGCGATTATAATATTACTATTAGAAACGTAGAATTAAAATCAGGTGCTGGTTTTATAGTTGTACTTACAGGAAAGATAATGACAATGCCAGGACTTCCAAAAGTTCCAGCAGCAAATAGTATAGATATAGATGAAAAAGGTGAAATTATAGGAATCTTTTAGTAGTTCAAAATATTTTGGGATTATTAGCTTGAACTTTCATGTTATTTAATATATTTAAGAGAAAAAGAAGATAATTTTAATAAGGAAGTAAGTAGAAATAAAGGTAGTTTAAATGAAGTATTATGATAATTTAAATAAAGTAATTGACACAATAGAAAAACAACTCAGGAATTTTATGGTATAACTACAGGTATAATACCACAAAATGATAGCAAGTCAATTCAAGCTTTATATATAAAATCTATACAAGATGGTACTAAGGATTTTTTTATAAAAAATAGTAATCAAAAAGAATTGTATTATGGAATATATAAATCAATTATAAAAGATGGAATTTATACAGATAAAGGTATATATTATATAGCTGGTAAAACAATTCAAAAAGGTTTGGAAAAAGTAAAGATACCAAAGGGTTTGTGGATTTGTTTTACATTATCAAATAAAAATCAACAAGATATAAACCAATTATATGATTATATGTATACAAAATGGCTACCAAATTCAAAATATAAAGAAGCTTTATATTATCCACAATTAGAAATTTATTATGAAGCTTCTTGTGAAATATGTATTGCAATTGAAAAAACTTAATAAAGTTGATATCAAATAAATAAAGTTTAATTAAATAAATTAATATACAATTGTCAAAAGTAGAAGGTTGAAAAAACTACTTTTGGCAATTTTTTTATACAATAGCTAGCCCTTTGAGATTTTCTCCTTACAGTCGAAAACTCAAATCTGACAAGAACAAATTAAAGAAAATCTTTGAATTTTTTATTTGTTCTACAATAGGAAAGGAATACAATAGAAGATGAACTTAGAAGTAATTAAAAAAGTATTAAAAGGAATAAAAAAATATATTACATTATTAATAATACTTAGCATTAGTATTTCTTATTTTAGTATACAAATAGCAATATATGTCAAATATGCAATAGATGGAATAATATTTCAAAATCAAGAAATACCAAAATACTTATTAGAAGTTATAAAAGATGAGAAAATAAAAGGACTTATATTAATTGCCTTAATAATAACATTACTAAATTTAATAGTATTTTTAATGAATTATATAAGAAATATGGTAACTACAAAATTTACATTAAAAATAAAAACTAACTTAAAATTACTTTTACATGAGCATATTTTAAAATTAGAATATCAAAGTTATCAAACTTATGATAAAGCAGAAATGATACAAAGAGTAAATGACGATTCTGAAGTGTATTCAAACTTTTTTAACAAATTTTTTAATTTAGTATTAGATCTATTAACATTAAGCTATTTTATAATTAAAAAAGGAATAGTTTTAAATATTCCAATAACAATTTATATTATACTAACAAGTTTTATAATGCTTATATTTACTGTATGGTATTATAAAAGACTTAATAAATCTTTAGAAAGTTTAATTTCTAAAAAGAAAGAATTATTAAAAACTACCATTAACAATATTAATAATTATAAATTAATTAGAGTATTTAATAAACAAAGAGATGAAATAGAAAAATATAATAAATTAAATGAACAAAGTAAAAATGAAGATGTTAAGTTAATTAAACTTATTTTATTTTATGAGATTATAAATGATCATATTACTTATATAAAAACGCCTATAATCTATTTAATAGGTGGATTAGCTATTATGAATGAAGAAATGACTTTTGGAAGTTTAGAAGCCTTAACCATTTTTGCTGAAAGGATATTTGATGGCTTATTACAGATAGGTGCTAATTTAGAAACAATTGATACTTTTCATGTAGTTACTAAAAAAATAAATGATTTAATGAAATTAAAAGAAGAAGGAAATATTTATTTTAACTATCATAATAGCAGACAATTGAATAAAGAAAATATTAGAGAATATGTAGATTACGTTTCAGGTGATGCAGAAATGTTTTCAGGAACAATAAAAGAAAATTTGCAATTAGATAAATCCTATCAAAGAGCTAAATTAATGCAAGTATCAAAAGAGGCTGAAATATTAGAAGATATAGAAAATTTTGATACTAAATTCGATACTTGTATAGGGGAAAAAGGTGTCAAACTTTCAGGAGGTCAAAAACAAAGAATTTTAATTGCAAGAGCTCTACTTAGAAATAAGCCAATTATTATATTTGATAATGTTTTTAATAAATTAGATAACCAAACAAGAGAAATTATTTTAAAAAATATACAAGAGAAGTATATTGATAAAACAATTATTTTCATAACTCATGATAAAAACATATTTCAGAAGGTAGATAAAATTATTGATTTAGAAGAACAAAAAATACTATTGAAAGGAAAAAATATTTAAATGAAAATTTGGTCATTATATCAAAAAACTGGATATCATAACAAACTAAAACTATTATTTTGTTTAATTATTTCAACAGTTATAATGGAAGTCTTGACAATTCCATATTTGGTTACAAAAATATTAGATGTGTATATCCCAGAAAAAAATATTAAAGGATTAATAATATTTGTTAGTTTATATATCCTAGTATTTATAATTCAAGGTTTTATGGTATTAATGCATTGTGATATGAGAAGTATTTTAAAAAGGCTAATACAAAGAGATTTAAGAAAAAACATATTTACTAAATTGCAGTATGTAAAAGCTAAGTTTTATGATGAAAATACTACAGGAAAAATTCTACAATTCTTACAGGATGATTCTTCAAAAGCAGGAGAATTATTTCCAATTACTATTACAGAAATGTTTGTAATGGGATTAATTCGCTTTAGCCTTTATATAGTTTTTTTGTTATTTATTAATGTAAAAGTTACTTTAATGATTTTAAGTTTATATATTATAGGTTTTTTTATAACTTTATTAGTAAATAAAAAAACAGTAGAAAAAATATATAAAATTAGGAAAATTAATAGAGATATTTATAGTTTTATAAATGAAGGAATTCAAAGCTTTTTTACCATCAAAACTTTGGGAATTATAGAAGAAAGATGTAGAAAATTAAAAATGAAATTAAATGAATTTACTAAAAGTAATATAAGCTTAGAGAAAATTATAGCTATTTATAATAATATTTTTAAATTAGTAATATCTTTTTCTTTAGTTATAATAATTTATTTTGGAGGTCTAGAAGTTTTAGAAGGTGTAATGTCTTATGCTACTATTACTTTGCTAATGGGCTATTCTTCACAATTAGAGTTTGAATTTAATTGGTTTGTGCGACATTTAACAGATTTTAATGAAGCAGTTATCTCGTATTGCAAAATATTACAATTACTTGAAAGGGAAGATGAGGAGTTATTAGATGATGATGAAGTTCTGAAAGAAAAAATAAAGAAAATTGAATTTAGAAGGGTTAATTTTGCTTATAATGAAGGTGAGAGAGCTATTGAAGATTTTTCTTTTAAAGTTACTGAAAATCAAAATATTGCTTTAATTGGTAGGACTGGAAGCGGAAAGACTACTATTACTAATTTACTAAATAGATTGTATGATGTACAAAGTGGACAAGTTTTATTTAATAATAGTGATAGTCAAAATTATTCAATAAAATCAATTAGAGATAAAATTGGTTATGTTATGCAAGAGGTTATTATTCTTCCTAATACTATTATTGATAATATTAGATATGTAAATGAAGATATTACTGTTGAAAAAATTGAGGAAATTTTTAAACAGTTAAAGCTTCATAATAAAATATTGAGTTTAACAGATGGATATAATACTGATATTTATAATTTCCCAGATTTGTTGTCTTCTCGGAGAAAAACAGTTGATTAATTTTGCAAGAATTTTAGCTATGAATCCAGATGTTGTTGTTTTGGATGAAGTCACTTCTTCTTTAAGTCCTTATATGGAGGAGTTGGTGCAAAATGCAATTGAAAAGGTGACTAGTGGTAAAATTGCTTTTATTATTGCTCATAGGCTTAATACTATTACAATTTGTGATAATATTTTGGTTTTGAGAAATGGTAGATTAGTGGAAGAGGGAAGTCCTTTAGAGTTAATTCAACAAAATGGTTATTTTGCTAAATTATTTATAAGACTTAAGGGTATGAAATAAAAACATATGGTCGCTTACGCAGTGTTTCAAAAATTATATTTCATAACCTCCACTTGCAAAAAATTGAAACTTAAATATCTATATACTTTATTTTTATTTGTACATATGATAAAATTAGCAAAAATAAGATTTGTTTGAAATGAAGGGAATAAATTTATGAAAACTGAATATGAAATTAGGATTTTAGAAATTAATAAAGAAGAAATGATAAAGAAATTAGAAAAATTAGGAGCTATAAAAAAAGGAAAATTTGAACAAAAAAGATATGTTTATGATTTAAGACCCATAGAAAAAGGGAAATGGATTAGATTGAGAACTAATGGAAAGGTTGCAACTCTTACTTATAAAGATATAGTAAGCAATACCATTGATGGAACAAAGGAAGTAGAATTTGAGGTAGAAGATTTCAATAAGGCAAATGAATTTTTAGAAAAAATAGGTTTTATAAATAGAAGTTATCAAGAAAACGAAAGAATACAATATATTTTAAAGGATGTAGAAATAGATATAGATTCATGGCCTATGATACCAACATATATATAGATAGAGGGAAAATCAGAAAAAGAAATTTTTAAAATTAAAAAAATTTTGAATATTGATGAAAAAAAAGTAACAACATTAAATTGCGATGATATTTATAAACAGATTTATAACATAGATATTTCTAAAATTAAAGAACTAAAGTTTTAAAAATATAAATAATAAAGGAGATAAAATAAAATGAAAAACTTAGGAGTTATCAATACCATAGGAAATGCATGGATTACAGTATTAAAAGAGATATTAAATAATGGGAAGAAAACATTATATAACGGAAATTTAAATAAACCAATAAAAGAAATAGTAGGTACAACTTTCACAATCACAAATATTATTATGCCAGATCCAATAATTGAAAAAAATATGGTAAAAGAAGAATATGAATGGATGGAAAATAATTTTACAAAATTAGGAAAAGTTAAAGAACTACATAATGAAAACTCTTATGCAAGTAGATTATATAATTATATGGATAAAAAAAATCAAATTGATTGGGTTATAAATAGATTAAAAAATACAAAACATACTTGTTCAGCAAGCATAACAACCTTTGAGCCATTAACAGATGAAAAATATATTCCTTGTGTAAGTATGATAGATTTTTATGTTGAAAATGAACAATTAAATATGTATGTATATTGTCGAAGTCTAGATTTTGGTTGCAAAGCATATGTGAATTTAGTAATGTTATATAATATTTTAAAGCAAGTAGCAAGTGAAATAAATATTAAAGTAGGAGATATGAATTTAATAGTTAAATCAGCACATATTTATGATAAAGACATGGATAAAGTTAATACAATATTAAAAGATATATAGGAAATACACCAAATTCTGTAAAAATATGAAGAATGAAGTAATATTCCTATGTGAAACAAAATTAGTTAAATATGCAAAAAAAGTTTCACATTTGAAAGGAGAAAAATGATGAAAGAAAAAATTGAAATTATGGATCTTCTTAAAAGTAAGCAAATTATTGAACATGAGTTACAATTACTTGCTTATGGTTCTGTAGAAATAAGAGAAAATGATTCAAATAAATATATATATGTACATTATAGAGAAGATGGGGTTGCTTTAACAAAATATGTTGGAGAATACTCAGATGAATTATATAATTTAATATTAAATAATAGTATTAAAGCAAAGGAATTAAAAAAACAAATAAGAGAAATAAACAAGAAATTAAAACAATTAAATTATATTGAAGAAGAACTTTCTGAAAAAGTAGAACGAAATATAGATTTTGCAAAAAGACATTTAGTAGATACTATTTATAAACAAGCTATATTAGAAGGAGTTGCAACTACATTTGCAGATACAGAAAGCATAATTGAAGGTGGAAAAGTAAATAATATGACATCTGAAGATATACTAAAAATAGTAAATCTAAAACATGCATGGGAATTTATATTAAATAAAAATGTTATTTTAAGTAATACAAATTTCGCTTTACTATGCGAAATAAACAAAATGGTAGAAGAAGGATTCTATTATTCTGCTGGAAAAGTAAGAAATGTTCCAGTAACAATTGGAGGAACAAAATGGAAACCAGATTTACCTATTGAAAGTATAATAAAAGAGAATTTAGAAGAAATATTTAGTAAGGAACTGGATGATGTAGATAGAGCAATTGAACTATTATTATACACAATGAGAAAACAAATCTTTATTGATGGAAATAAAAGAACATCAGTAATATTTAGTAATCACTATTTAATTTCAAATGGAAAAGGAATTATAGTAATTCCAGCAGAACTTACAAAAGAATTTAAAGATTTACTTATTCCATATTATGAAGGAAAAGATGAAAAAAAAATAAAGAAATTTATTAAAGAAAAATGTTATATTAGTATATAGAAAAAATTCTAAAAAATTAGGAATACTGTTACATATGGCATTAATATAAACATATAAAGTTATAGGGATTTTAACATATAAAAATAATATTGCCATATTTATAATTTTTCAAATAGAACTAGCATATTATTTAATTCATTTAAGGATGGTGGAAAAAAACATAAAATGAGTAAGAGAATAACTTTAATAAGTTTTATAGAAAAAAATGAAATGAGCAAAGTAGAACAATTAATGAGTAATATAAACAAAAATACTTGTAAAGTACCATATGGAATTAATGATGAAAAAAGATATGAAATAGATAATTTACCATATCATTTTACTATTTTTGCTACCAATAAGGAAAATCAAGAAGAAATTTTAAAAATTGCAGAAAGTATAAATATTGATAAAATGCAATTAAAAGTAAATGATATAAAAATTATGAATGCTAGATATGATAGTTATTGTTTATATTTTTCAATAGAAGAAAATCAACAAATAAAAGAACTACAAAGGATATTTTATAATAAATTTCCAATGGAAAAATATAACCCAGATAATTTTATTTTTCATATGACTTTAGATATTGATAAAGATTATAATAAAATTTTAGATTTACAAAAAATATTAAAAGAAAACTTTAAGCCTTTCTTCTTAGAATTTAATACTGTAGCCTTATTTGACTATCCAGGAGAGATGATAAAGAAAATAGGAGATAGATAAAAGATGACAAAAAACACACCAAACTCTTGTTTTAATTTAAAAAATATAGTATAATAATAAAGTAAAAAAAGAGTGAGGGAAAGGTTGAAAAAACAATTATAATTTTGGCATCATCAAACTGCATTTGAAATTTAATCAATGTACAATTAGTTACCACTAATAAATTTCAAATTTGTTTTCCTAGCCAAAATTAAATTTTTTTTCAACCAGATATGTGCCTTAGGAAGGAATGAAATTAAATATGAACGATAAAATAATAATAAAAGGTGCAAAAGAGCACAACCTAAAAAACATAGATTTAGAAATACCAAGAGACAAACTAGTAGTAGTAACAGGGCTATCAGGATCAGGAAAATCATCATTAGCCTTTGACACTTTATATGCAGAAGGTCAAAGAAGATATGTAGAAAGTCTATCATCCTATGCAAGGCAATTTTTAGGACTAATGGAAAAACCAGAAGTAGAAAGAATAGAAGGATTATCACCAGCAATATCAATAGACCAAAAAACAACCTCAAAAAATCCACGTTCCACAGTAGGAACAGTAACAGAAATATATGACTATATCCGTCTATTATATGCAAGAATAGGAATACCACACTGTCCAAACTGTCATACAAAAATAGAAAAACAAAGCATAGATCAAATAGTAGACAACATAATGAACTTACCAGAAGGAACAAAAATACAAATTTTATCACCAGTAGTAAGAGGACGTAAAGGAGAATACATAAAACAATTAGAAGGCTATCAAAAAGAAGGCTTTGTAAGAGTAAGAATAGATGGAGAAATATACGAACTTGGAGAAGACAACATAGAAATAGACAGAAAAAAGAAACATGACATAGAATTAATAGTAGATAGACTAGTAGTAAAAAAAGACATAATAAGTAGGCTAACAGAATCAGTAGAAATAGCCTTGAAACATGCAGAAAACATGGTATTAATAGATATTGTAGAAGACAAGCCAAAACTATACAGTTGTAATTATGCATGTCCACACTGTGGATTTAGTTTTCCAGAGCTAACACCAAGAATGTTTTCCTTTAACAATCCCTTTGGAGCATGTGAAACATGTACAGGAATAGGATATTTAATGAAAATAGATGAAGACTTAATAATACCAGACAAAAACAAAACCTTATATGATGGAGTAAAAGCCTTTGGTTCAAGCACAATGAAACGAGGAGACACAATGGCAAAAATGTACTTTGAAAGCATAGCAAAGTACTATAAAATTGAAATAGAAAACAAAAAAATAAAAGACTTACCACGATGGTTTTTAGAAAAAATACTATATGGAACAGGAGACGAAGAAATAGACTTTGAATACACATCTTATGCAGGAACAAGAAAATTCACTGCACCCTTTGAAGGAGTATTACCAACTTTAGACAGAAGATATAGAGAAACAAAATCACAAGGAATGAGAGACTTTTATGAAATGTACATGGCAGAATCACCTTGTCATGCATGTAATGGAGCAAGACTAAAACCAGAAATATTAGCAATAAAAATTGGGGACAAAAACATTAACGAAATAACACAAATGTCAATAAAACAAATAAAAGAATTTTTAAACAAATTAGAACTAAACAGAACAGAAAAAATGATATCAGAAATGATTTTAAAAGAAATAGATCAAAGATTACAATTCTTAATCGATGTAGGATTAGAATATCTAACACTATCAAGAAGTGCAGGAACCTTATCAGGAGGAGAAGCACAAAGAATACGATTAGCAACACAAATTGGCTCAGGTCTAACAGGAGTACTATACATATTAGACGAACCAAGTATTGGATTACATCAAAGAGACAATGACAAACTATTAGCAACACTAAAAAAATTAAGAGACTTAGGAAATACACTTTTAGTAGTTGAGCATGACGAAGACACAATGTATGTAGCAGACCAAATAATCGACATTGGACCAGGAGCAGGAACACATGGTGGAAAGGTTATGGCACAACGGAACAGCAGAAGAAGTAAAAAAAGTCAAAGACTCAATAACAGGACAGTATTTAAGTGGAAGAAAGAAAATTCCAGTACCAGAAAAAAGAAGAAAGCCTACAAAAACAAAAGCAATAGAAGTACAAGAAGCAACAGAAAACAACCTAAAAAATATAAGTGTAAAATTTCCACTAGGACTATTCAACTGTGTAACAGGTGTTTCAGGTTCAGGAAAATCCACCTTAGTAAATGAAGTATTATATAAAACAGTAACCAAAGAATTAAATGGATCAAATATAAAACCTGGAAAATGCAAAGCAGTTAAAGGACTTCAACATATAGACAAAATTATAAATATAGACCAATCACCAATAGGAAGAACACCACGTTCAAATCCAGCAACCTATACAGGTGTATTTGATTTTATACGTGATATCTTTGCAAGTACAGAAGAAGCAAAATTGCGAGGATATTCAAAAGGAAGATTCAGTTTTAATGTAGCAGGTCGGTAGATGTGAAAGTTGTAATGGAGATGGAGTTCATAAAATAGAAATGCACTTTTTGCCAGATATTTATGTACCTTGTGAAGTATGTAAAGGAAAAAGATACAATAGAGAAACCTTAGAAGTAAAATATAAAGGAAAGACAATTTCAGATGTTCTAGATATGACTGTTGAAGATGCTTTAGAATTTTTTGATAAGATTCCTAGAATAAAAACTAAAATTCAGACTTTAAAAGATGTAGGATTAGGATATATTAAATTACGGACAACCATCTACAACCTTATCAGGAGGAGAAGCACAAAGAGTAAAATTAGCAACTGAATTATCTAAAAAAGCAACTGGAAAGACTTTATATATTTTAGATGAACCAACAACAGGGCTTCATATTGCAGACGTTCATAGATTAGTAGATATATTACAAAGATTGGTAGACACAGGTAATACTATTATTGTAATAGAACATAATTTAGACTTAATAAAAACTTGTGACCATATAATAGATTTAGGTCCAGAAGGTGGAGATAATGGTGGACAAGTTATTGCAATTGGTACACCTGAACAGATTTGTAAAAATGAAAAAAGTCATACTGGTAAGTTCTTAAATAAATATTTATAATAATGTTACAAATAACAGTTTAAATAAATAGTTACAATTCAGACTTTAAATTATCAACTGTGAATCGTAATATGTAATATAAGTGTAAATAAAAAGTAATGAAAATAATATATTTTTATTACTTTTTTTATGTTAAAATAAATTTAGATATACTATAAGATAAAGGAGATTAAACTAATGGGATTTATGGATTTATTTAGAAGGAAAAAGATACAATTATTAGGTGAAGGAAAAACAATAAATAAAGAAGAAAGTCAAGAAGAACAGGAAGAATCAAAAATTGATGTTAAAATATTTCCAAGAAGAGTAGGAGATATTATAGAATATTCTATTATGTTAATTTCAGGAGAAGAAAGTGTACCTATTGGAAAACTTTGCAATGAGGTTGATAGTAATCAAAAAGTAGACTTAAAGAAAATTGCAAATGAAATTAAAGGAGCAATACAACCAATTACAAATGCAAAAAATCAATATTCAAGAGATAGGTCAAAAAACGAAGCAAAAGAAATATTGCAAAAAGTAGCAGACAGAGAAAAGATGTCTTTAACATCAGATGTAATACATTATATTAACCAATATGGAATACAACCAATACAACTAGATAATGGACAAACAGAAAGTAGAAAAAAATATCAAGAAATAATAAAACGTCTACAAGAATTAGAAAATATAAAAACAGCAGATGATGCTTATGCACAGAAGGAATCTTTAGAAAAATATATGATGAAAACAGAAAAAGTTTCTTTAAATCCTATTTTAGAAGCAAGTATAAAAGGTTTAAAAGAGGGAAAAAAATTAGATGATGATACAGTAAAAAGAATTGCCCAAAATATGGAAAAATTAAAAAATGAAGATGGTTTGTTATTGGGAACGTATTTTGAATTAAAGCAAAAGGAAATATGGAGATATTTTAAAGAAAAAGTAGTACAATATGGAAAGACTTTAGAAGACGAGAATATGAAAAGTCAATTTCAAAGTTTAGTAGAAGATATGGCACAAGTTGATAAATATTATTTACCAGATATAAAAGATGGATTTTCTCCAAGTATTTTAGAATATATGATTAATGAAATGCGAGAAAGAAATATAGAAAATTATATAGAAAATGTAAAGGAGAAAGATTCTTCAATAGCGAGAAGAATTAGTGAATTTAAAGAAATGCCAGATAGAATAGCTATGATGGAATTTTTATATGCAAGAGTAGGAAGCTTTGGGCAAGTATCTTATAAAAGTACATTAAAAGGAAATGAAGTTTTAAGAAATTATGTTGCTAATACTGATATTAAAGATAAAAACAATACTGAATCAAAGGAATTCTTGCTTTTAGTAGCTAATATTGAAAGAGACTATTTATTAAATGAATATGAAACAATGAAAAAAACTAATGGAACAAAATCATTTAAAGATAAAATTAATAGTAATTTTATGCATAAAACAGGTGAAGTAATAGTTTTAAATCAAAATAATAATGGACATAGAGATGATGGAGAAAGAATAGCTTAAATTGAATAAAAAATAAAAAAAATCTCACAATAAATATAAGAAAGTGAGGTTTTTTTATGTTAAATTTTAGAACAGACTTAGCAACTGAAAGAAGAGATTTATATAAAAAAGCAAATAATATTGAAAATGAAATTAATGGAATAGAAAGTGAAAGACAACAAATTGACGAAAAAATATCAGTTGAAAAAGTAAAAATAACAAATGAGGAAGGAGAAAAGGCAATACGGAAAGCCAAAAGGTAATTATATAACTATAGATATAAAAAACTTAAAAATTGCACAAGAAGATGACATACAGAAAGCATCAGAAGCCTTAACAAACGAACTCAAAAATTTAATAGACCAACATATACAAAAGCAAGACGAAATAATAGTACTTGGATTAGGAAATATATATGTAACACCAGATGCACTTGGACCAAAAGTAATAAATGAAATAGATGTTACAAGACACTTAATTAATTATTTACCAGAATATGTAGAAGAAGGAACAAGAAGTGTAAGTGCTATAGCGCCAGGAGTACTTGGGACAACAGGAATAGAGACAGTAGAAATATTAAAAGGAGTAGTAGAAAACACAAATCCAAAATTAGTAATAGTAATAGATGCCTTAGCATCAAGAAGCATAGAGAGAATAAGTAGTACAGTACAATTATCAGATACAGGAATCATTCCAGGAGGAGGAGTTGGAAACGCAAGATCAGAAATAAGCGAAAAAACCTTAGGAATACCTGTAATAGCAATAGGAATACCAACAGTTGTAGAAACAGCAGTATTAGTAAATGATAGCCTAGATTTATTTATAACAAAATTACAGGAAGAAGCCAAATCAAATGATTATTTAAATAAATTAAAAGAAGAAGATAACTATGAACAAATCAAGCAAGCTTTGATTCCACAAGATTATAACTTAATTGTAACACCAAAAGAAATAGATGATTTAATAGAAAATATGAAAGACATAGTAGCAAGGGGAATAAATTTTGCAATAAATTAAAAAGACTTTTGAGAATGAAGAAGGATTTTGGAGACTGAGGAAATGATTTTGGGTGATTTTGGGGACGGAGGAAAAAATCATCAGTAATAAAAATAAAAAATTTATTAATATATTTAAAATAAAAACTGATGATTTTTTCCTCCGTCCCCAAAATCTTTGTGTATCGCAACCTATAAAATTAAGATTTAATTAAAGAAAGTGTGTTACCTTTTTTATATATTTGACAATATATAAGTAGTAAGATATCTTAATTATAAATAAGGAGTTTAGATCTAAATTGGAAAGTAAAGAACTAATACAAGATTACAAAATAAATGGTGTTTTGAATATAGAACAGATATATAATAAATTTTATAACTATGTAAATAAAATAATAATAAATAATTCAAAGGGCTTTTTGGAAGATGAAGATATAGAAGAAATAATTTCAGATACTTTTCTAATTTTATGGAAAAATAGTCAAAAATTAGACCAAAATAAGTACATAAAACCATATATTGCGGGAATTACAAAAAATTTAATAAGAGAAAAAATGAGAAAAAAGGAAAAATTTTTAAGTATTTTAGATTACGAAAATAGCTTTGAAATAAAAGAATCAATTGATCTAATTATTGAAGAAAGAGAAAAAGTAAATAACCTTAAAGAGATTATAAAGAAATTTAATACCAAAGATAAAGAGATATTTGAATTATATTATTATGAAGCAAAAAAAATTAAAGATATTGCTATTATTTTAGGAATTTCAGAAGTTACAGTAAAACAAAGATTGTATAGAATTAGAAAAAAAATAAAAAAGATTATTGAGAAAGAGGGGAGGATATAGAATGAAAAATAAGAAAGAAATTTTAATAGATTTAAAAGAAAAAATATCTATATTGAACCTTCTGGAGGAGGAAAAAATGAAAGATAAATTTAAAATTGGTAATATAATAAAGCCTATGGTTGCAGCATGTGTTATGCTAGCATCGATTTCTGGAATAGTATTTGCTAAAGATATATCAAAAAGAATTTATAATGAGTATTTTACTGGAAAAGGCATAGAAAATGCAATAAATGAAGGATATATTGAGAATACAGATATGAAAGAACAAAGTTCAAATTCTAGTATAAAAAATGAAGAAACAGAGGAAATTGTTGAGGATACTGAAACAACAGTAAAAGTTAGTGAATTAATAATGGATGATTTTACCTTAAGTATGACCTTTAAGGTTACACTTTCTAATCAAGCTAAAAACATAATTTCAACAAAAGATATAATGGAAATGAACTTTCCAGATATAGTAGTTTATGATGAAAATAATATTATATTAAACACTATAGATGAAGAAGATATAAAAAAATTAAGTGAAAAAACTAACATAGTTCCAAAGGATATAATAAATAGTGGAGTTAATACCTTTGTATTAGATAAAAACGAAAATGAGGTTAAGGTTGTATATAATTTTTATACAGGAGGAGGTAGTTCTTATCCAAAAAGTAAAGAGTTACATATTGATATGGGTAAAATGAAGATATCAAAAAATGAAACTGTGATGGGTAATGAAGAAATTGTATTAAAAGGAAATTGGAATTTTAAAGTAGATGTACCTAAAAAAATGTATACAAGAGAAAATATAATTTATAATCAAAAAAGCTCTACAGATAAAGACTTTAAAGTTGAAACAGCTATAGTATATAATACAGGAATGGAAATAAAAATGAGGTTTCAGGCTGAAAAGCAAAAGTCTTTAAAAGATATAGAGTCAGAATTTAGTGAAGAATTGAAATTTTATTGGAGTCTTGATAAAGATGATGAATTAAGAAATATTGATATTTTGAATTATTTAGAAAGTAAAGTGCGTGAAAATCCAGAATATCAAAAATTAGTTGAAAAAGAGATGGATAAATGGGATTTTGAAAAATACTTAACAAATAGTAATGGAGAAAAATTTGAATTTACACAAGGTCCTAGAGAAAACGGAAGTGCATCAATTGATGAAAATGGAATAATGACATCAACATGTATGTTTGATTTGACAAAATTTAATGCAACAGATGAAATTACATTACATTTAGAATATAAAGGGAAAAAAGCAGAAATTGTACTTGAAAAAGTAAAGAATTAAATAATATAAGAAAGAGAGAGAATAAACATGAAAAAAATATGTAATTTAATTATAATATTTGTGTTAGCAATTATGATCTCAAAATCAGTATTTGCAACAGAATATTGGGATAAAGAAAATAAAAAAAGAGAAAAAGTATATAAAGAAGCATTAACTTCATATATGCAAACTTTTACAAAAGAAGATACTCCAGAAGAAGATAGAATAACAAAATTCGAATTTACTGGTTATAGTCAAGGAGACAAAGAAGAAAATAATGAAAAGTTATATGAAACTATTTTATTTCGTGTAGAACCATATAACGAAAAAAATACAACTTGGTCTAAAACAGATAATTATTGTTTTGCACAATTTTCTAAAATTAATAATGAATATGTATTGGATAAAATTTCAAGATATCCTGAAAATTACGATGAATTTTTAAAAAGATTTGAACAATACAAAAAAACAAGTAAGGAAAGTAATAACACAGAAAAAACAATTATTCAAGGAAAAGCTCAAGAACAATTAGCTAATCAAGAAATACAGAAAATAAACATAGGATTAATAATATTATTTGTTATTTTATTTATTATATCTGGAATTATATTAATAACATATATAAAGAAAAAATAAAAATAAGTTTTGTGACGAAGGATGACTTTGTGGACGGAGGAAATGATTCTGGGGACGGAGGAAAAAATCATCAGTAATAAAAATAAAAAATTTATTAATATATTTAAAATAAAAACTGATGATTTTTTCCTCCGTCCCCAGAATCATTTCCTCCGTCCACAAAGTCATGGTTTAAGTTGTTTTGTAAGTAGTTTTATATAGTCTACATATATTGCAATCTGTACATATACTAATTCTATTTTCAAATATTAATTGTAAAGTGTCAATAAATTCATCACATGAATTATCAATTAAATGAACACAAATTTTTTTAGGCAATATAGTTAATAAAGAGTTCAAAGTATAATCATTAGAAGAAAAGCTAATGTCACTTAAGTATTTGGCACTGAAGGTATTTGTGTCTACCTTGATAAGTTTCTTGTATTCATCAAGCAATACTGATTCAGAATTTGAATATATTATATGCACAAGATTGCTATTACTTGGTTGTGTATTTATATATAATTTTAATAAAGATACAAATTCTAAGTATTCTTTTTCAATTATAAAATGATTAACAGCTTCACTTGCAATTTCATCTAAAATATTTAGGTATTTGCTAATTCTAAAATTAATGAAACCAGTTAGAACTATACTTTTACAGTTACATAAATATTCAAAGAAAAGTTCAGATAAGGTATTTAATTTTTTTTCGAAAATTGAATTGAAGTCATCAATTGTTATATTAAAACAAATATCGAGTATTTTATTTCTTTCAGTTTTATCAAAATAAAAGTAATTTTGCATTAGAATTCGATTTAAAAGATCATTTTCATATTCATCAATAATTAAAAAAGATAATATAGAACTTATTTCTTTTAAAAACTCGTTTGTATTATTTCCAGAATAATGTATAATTATATTTTGATAATGTTTAAATTGTTTTTTAGTGAAACATATGTTATTTAAATTAATTGAATCTAATTCATTTAATAGATATTCTAGTGTATTAGTGTTATTTGTTTTTATACATAATGACTTCATTGATCTAAAAACCCCTTTCTAATAAAACTAGTATCTACTAAATTTCTAAAACTTATACACTATAATATGCTAATAAAAAAAAAATGAGACAGTTGGACAGTTTTATATAATAAGAAAGTATGACTTTCATATTGTATAAAAAAAGACAACTTGTAAAAGCAAGTGTCTTATAAATAAATTTTATAATCTATATCAGGAAAGATACAATCCTTTTTTGAGATATCTTTTAAGAATTCTTCATCTATATTATTTTCTTTTATTTGATAGTAGAGTTTTGTAAATCTTCCTATATGATCTTTTATTCTTTTTTTTGCATAGTCTACCATGGTTCCATTTGTTATTATAAATAGCCAATCACTACTTTGTGCTAATAGTAGTTCTCTTGCACATTGATTTAAAGCTTTTTTTCGTATTCCTTTTTCTTGTGGATATAGTTGTGCTAGTTCACACATTCT